>NZ_JBIRTN010000017.1:0-195710 GCF_044334705.1 Streptomyces sp. NPDC020731 | reverse complement strand
CCGGTGACGGCGGCGAGGGCGCGAAGTACTGGCTGAGCGTCTTCACGGATCTGAAGAACAGGGGCGTCGATGATGTCCTGATGCTGGTCTGCGACGGGCTGAAGGGCCTGCCCGAGGCCGTGGAGACGGTCTGGCCTCGAACGATTGTCCAGACCTGTGTCGTTCACCTGCTCAGGAACAGCTTCCGGCACGCGGCCCGTCAAGACTGGGACAAGATCGCCAAGGCGCTAAAGCCTGTCTACACGGCCCCGAACGAGGCCGCCGCGGCCGAGCGGTTCGGCGAGTTCCAGGAAGCCTGGGGCAAGAAGTACCCGGCGGTCACCCGGTTGTGGGAGAACGCCTGGGCCGAGTTCGTGCCCTTCCTCTCCTTCGACGTCGAGATCCGCAAGGTCATCTGCTCGACGAACGCGATCGAGTCCGTCAACGCCCGCATCCGCAAGGCCGTCCGTGCCCGCGGACACTTCCCCAACGAAGCCGCGGCCCTCAAGTGCGTCTACATGGCCCTGATGAGCCTGGACCCGACCGGCAAGGGCCGCAAGCGGTGGACCATGCGCTGGAAGGCACCCCTGAACGCCTTCCAGATCGCCTTCGAAGGCCGACTCACCCCGGCCGCCAACTGACCCCTACGCAAACTGGATCCGCCGTCTACTGGACACACCCGGCCCCGTCTGTCCGTTGCCCCGTGGCGGATGGGCGGGGTCTTCTCCAACGGTGACCGCTTCAGGCGTCACGCCCCGCTCACCCCCACCGCGTCACCGCAGTGCCGGATGATCCGCCACCACCGTGCACGAGCCCGGGGCGATCTCCGTGAAGCCCGCGTCGCGGACCGTGGGGAGGCCGCTGGTGGTCAGGGCGGGCCAGCGGGCGGGGTCGGCGGTGCGGACGGTGAGGGGGAAGCCGGTGGTGTGCCAGGCCGTGCGGGCCTCGTCGGGGAGTTGCCACCAGGCCAGTTGGGCGGCGTGGCCCGCCTGGGCCATGGCCTTGCCGGCCGACATGTCGAGGGCGGGGTTCAGCCAGAGGACGGGGGCCGCCGGGTCCGCCGGGGGCGCGGGGTCGGGGTCGTCGAGGTCGGTGCCGGAGACCTGGAGGCGGGCCAGGTCCTTGGGCCAGCCGTCCAGGGGGACGGGCGGGAAGACGCGGACCTCCGCCGACTCGCCGGTGACCGTGATCCCCGGGAGGGCCTCCGCGCGGCGCCACTCCGCGCCCCGTGCCCGGCGCACCACCTTGCGGATGCGGGCGTCCTGCCAGTCGCGCATCGCCCGCGCCCACTCGCCCTCGCCGGCCGAGCGCTCGTCGGTCAGCATCACCAGCACCGCGCGGGCCGCCGTCTCCAGGGCGTCCGTACGGGCCGGGGGCGCCGCCCGCTCGATGCGGACCACCAGGGGCAGGACGAACTGGGGTGCCGCGTCGCGGGCGCCCGGGTCGGGGCGGAAGGGGCTGTCGGCGGCAGGTGTCTGATCATTGCTCACGGGGTCAGTGTGCCAAGCCGCGCGGCGGTCCCGTCAGCCGGAGCAGGACGTGCGTTCGGCCTCCCGCCACTCGCAGACCGGGCACAGCGTGATGCCCTTGTACGACTCCGGGTGCTCCGTCGGCTCCTGGCACAGCACGCACGCCGCGTACGGTGGACCGTCGGCCTCGGGCGGCCGGGTGACGTCGATCAGGCAGTAGTCGTTGTCGGTGTCGGTCATGGCTCAAGGGTAGGACGCCCGCCCCGGCCGTTCGCCGCCGCGATCAGTTCGGAGACCTGCACGAAGCGGTAGCCCCGGCGGCGCAGCTCCGGGACGATTCTCCGTACGGCCCGTTCCGTCGTCGGGGCCGCGCTGCGGGTGCAGTGCAGGACGACCACCGAGCCGGGGCGTACGCCCTCCAGCACCTGCCGCGCCACCGCCTCCGCGTCCGTGGCGAACGCGTCGCCGCCGACCACGTCCCACTGCACGGCCGTCACGCCGGCCGGGGTCAGCGCCTTGAGCGCCGTACGGTCGTAACAGCCGCCGGGGAAGCGGAAGTACGGCTTCGGATCGGGTACGCCCACCTTCCGGAACGCCGCGTACGCCCGTTCCACGTCCGTCCGCATCCGGTCGGCGGAGACGGCCGGCAGGCCGTAGCAGTCACCGGTGAACGCGTAGTGGCTGTAGGAGTGGTTGGCGACCTCGAAGAGCGGGTCCCGGCCGATGGAGCGGGCCTGGTCCGGGTACTCCTCGGCCCAGCGGCCCGTCATGAACACCGTGGCCGGCACCTTCAGCGCGCGCAGGGTGGCGAGGAGCCGAGGGTGGTCGAAGTGCTCGCCCGCCGCCGCCCTCGGACCCTGGTCGGCGGTCATGTCGGCGTCGAAGGTGAGGGCGACCGTGCGGTCGCCGGTGCGCGGGCCGTTGCGGAAGACCGGGGTCAGGCCGGACGGGCCCGGGGCGAGCGTGGGAGGGGCCGAGGGCGCGGAGGGCGCGGGGCGGGGCACCTGCGGGGCGGGGCGGGTGGTGGCGCAGGCGGCGAGCGCGGTGGCCAGCACGCATACGGCGGCTGCTCGGCGTACGAGAGTGATCACCGTATGACAATATGAGCGGCGTGGTGGCATTCCTGCCGTTGTGCGGAGAAGCCCGCCCCCGCGTCACCCGGGTGGGCGCCCGCACCCCCGCCGCCTCAGATGTCGCGCTGCTCCAGCGGTCGCGTCGCCGGGCCCTGGACGACCTTGCCGTCGATGTCGAAGCGGGAGCCGTGGCAGGGGCACTCCCAGGCGCGTTCGGCGGCGTTGAAGTCCACCAGGCAGCCCAGGTGGGTGCAGCGGGCGGAGACGGCGTGCAGGGTGCCGTCGTCGTCGCGGTAGACCGCGAGCCGGCCGCCCTCGGCGCGGACCACGGCGCCCTCGCCCGGCGGCAGCGCCTCCGCCGGCGGTGCCGGACGCAGCCGGTCGCCGACGAAGTGCTTGGCCACCTGCGCCTGATGCTTGAGGAAGGACGGCGCCTCACGCACGGCGGAGGCCAGCCGGCGCGGGTCGTACAGCTCGCTCCACGCGCACTCCTCGCCGGTGATCTGTGCGGTGAGCAGCAGGCCCGCCATCATGCCGCCGCTCATGCCCCAGCCGCCGAAGCCGGTGGCGACGTAGGTGTGACGGGCGCCCGGATGCAGCGGGCCGACGAGCGGCACGGTGTCGGTGGGGTCGTTGTCCTGCGTGGCCCAGGAGTGGGTGAGCTCCACGTCGGGGAAGTGCGTGCGGGCCCACGCGGAGAGGCGGTCGAAGAGGGCGCGCGTGTCGCCCGTGCCCGGCGTGAAGTGCTCACCGGTGACCACCAGGAAGCGGCGGGTGCCGTCCTCGCCGTAGGGAGCCGTGCGCACCGAGCGGGTGTTCTCCTCCGGGGTGATGTACATCCCGCCCGGGTCCTGACCGGCCGGGAGCGGCCCGGCGACGACCAGTTCGCGGCGCGGGGAGAGGCGGGTGAACAGCAGTGCCCGGTCGAAGACCGGGTAGTGGGTGGCGACCACGACGTCCCGGGCCGTCACCGTCGCCCCGGCCGCCGTCGACAGACGGCACGGCGTGCCCTCCTCCAGCCCGAGGACGGTGGTGTCCTCGTGGACGCGCCCGCCGTGCGCGACGATGTCGTCCACGAGGGCCAGCAGGTACTTGCGGGGGTGGAACTGCACCTGGTCAGTCACCTCGACGGCGCCCGCCACCGGGAACGGCAGGCCGGTCTCCGTCACGAAGGAGGCCGGCAGCCCCGCCTCCCGCGCCGCCTCGGCCTCCGCGCGCAGCTCCTCCACCCGGTCCCCGTCACGGACGTAGGTGTACGAGCTGCGGCGCTCCCACTCGCAGTCGACGCCGAGCTCCTCCACGACCCGGGCGGTGTGCTCGATCGCCTCGGACTGGGAACGGGCGTACAGGCGCGCGCCCTCGGTGCCCCGGGTGCGGCGCAGCTTGTCGTAGACCAGCGTGTGCAGGGCGGTGACCTTGGCCGTGGTGTGCCCGGTCACGCCGGCCGCGACCCGCCCGGCCTCCAGCACCGCCACGCTCTTCCCGGCCCGTGCCAGCTCCCGGGCCGTGCACAGGCCGGCGATGCCCGCGCCGATCACGGCCACGTCGACATCGAGGTCCCCGGTCAGCGCGGGGTGCCGGCCGCCCGGTGCGGTCTGGAGCCAGTACGAGCCGCTGACCTGCTGGTTCTCCGTCATGCGAGGTCGAGTACCCCGGCGCGCCGAGTTCAGCCGGGGCGGAGGGCGAACCACCTTCCGCCCCGGCCGTGGCGTGGCTACCCGCGCCAGGGGCCCGTCACGGCGAAGGTCGTGCCGGGGTCGTAGCAGTTGACGTACATCGTGCGGCCGTCCGGGGAGAAGGTGACCCCGGCGAACTCGCCCCATTCCGGGTCCTCGGGCGTGTTCGTGTTCTGGCGGTTGCGCGCCATCGCGTAGACCTCGCCGCGCCGGGTGACGCCGTAGACGTGCTGGGCGCCGCCGCCGTCCTCGCACACCATCAGACCGCCGCTGGGTGCGAGGCAGATGTTGTCCGGTGACTCGCCCGGCAGCTGGATGTCCGTGTCCGGGCCGAAGACGATCACCAGGGTGAGGCGGCGCCGGTCCGGGTCGTAGCGCCAGATCTGACCGTAGTGGTCGGCCGCCGAACCCTCGGCGCTGCGGGCGAAGGACGAGACGAAGTAGACCGAGCGTCCGCCCCAGTAGCAGCCCTCCAGCTTCTGCGCGTGGGTGATGCCCCGCGGGCCGAAGTCCTGGTGGCGGATGGGTGTCCGGGCGGCCTGTGGGTCCGGTACGTCCACCCACTCGATGCCGTCGAAGCGGGCACCGATGTCCTGGATCGAGGACAGGTCGGGCACCCCGGGCACCCGCATGGCCTGGAGCCGGCCGCCCGCGCGCAGCGAACCGGTGCCGCCGAGCGGCTTTTGGGGCAGGAAGCGGTAGAAGAGACCGAAGGGCCGTTCGAAGGCGTCCTCGGTCTCGTAGACCACGCCACGCTTCGGGTCCACGGCGATCGCCTCGTGCTGGAAGCGGCCCATCGCGGTCAGCGGTACGGCGCCCGTGCGGCGCGGGTCGGCGCCGTCGACCTCGAAGATGTAGCCGTGGTCCTTGGTGTAGCCGTTGGTGCCGGCCCTGTCCTCGGTCTCCTCGCAGGTCAGCCAGGTGTCCCAGGGGGTCGGTCCGCCCGCGCAGTTCACGGCCGTACCGGCGATCGCCACCCGCTCGGACAGCACCCGGCCGTGGTGGTCCAGGGTCAGCGCCGTACAGCCGCCCTTGCCCTCCGGGTCGTAGGTCAGGCCGTCGACCACCGGGACCGGGACTCTTCCGGTGGCGCGGTTCTCGTGGTTGCGGACCAGGTGGACGCGGCCGTGGCGGCCGGCGAAGGCGGCCATGCCGTCGTGGTTGGAGGGGACCGGGCCCTCGCCGGAGCGCAACTGATCGCCCTCGCGGGAGAGCACCTTGTAGTGGAAGCCCTTCGGTAGGTCGAGCAGTCCGTCGGGGTCGGGGACCAGGGGGCCGTAGCCGCTGTGGCCGAGGTTCTGGGCGGCGGCGGTGCCGGTGAAGAGCTCGGAGAGGGCGCCGGTGAAGGCGATGCCGATGCCGAGGGCGCCGGAACGGGCGAGCATCTGACGTCGTGTCGCGGGGGAGCCGGTGGTGGACCCGGTTTCTGACATGGGGAAACCTTCCTGCTGGCGGACAGGAACTGTGACCCGGTCGTGTCTATCACCTGGCGCGGGTCACGGGAACCACGCGCGTAGCTCGTGTCACGGGCCGGGGGCGCGGCCGTCGGACTCCGGGCGGGGTTCCGTCGGGAGGTCCGGTGCGGGCTGCTGGGCCCGTTCCAGGAAGCGGAGGAGTTCGACGGGGAAGGGCAGGACGAGGGTGGAGTTCTTCTCGGCGGAGACGGCGACGATGGTCTGCAGCAGGCGGAGCTGGAGGGCGGAGGGGGTCTCCGACATCTGCTGGGCCGCCTCGGCGAGTTTCCTGGACGCCTGGAGTTCGGCGTCGGCGTTGATGACGCGGGCCCGGCGTTCGCGGTCGGCCTCGGCCTGGCGGGCCATGGACCGCTTCATGGTGTCGGGCAGGGAGACGTCCTTGATCTCGACGCGGTCGATCTGCACGCCCCAGCCGACGGCGGGGCTGTCGATCATCAGCTCCAGGCCCTGGTTCAGCTTCTCCCGGTTGGACAGCAGGTCGTCGAGGTCGCTCTTGCCGATGATCGACCGCAGCGAGGTCTGGGCCATCTGGGAGACGGCGAAGCGGTAGTCCTCGACGTTGATGACGGCCGCCGACGCGTCGACGACCTTGAAGTAGACGACCGCGTCGACCCGGACGGTGACGTTGTCCCGGGTGATGCCCTCCTGGGCGGGGATCGGCATCGTGACGATCTGGAGGTTGACCTTGTGGAGGCGGTCCACGCCGGGGACGACGAGGGTGAAGCCGGGTGGGCGCGCGGTGCCGTGCAGGCGGCCGAGGCGGAAGACGACGCCGCGTTCGTACTGTTTGACGACTCGGGCTGCCGCGATGACGTAGGCGGCGCCGGCGGCGCCCACGGTGACGGCTGCGGTGAGTAGCTCCTCGACCATGTCGACCTCCCGGTCAGAGGTCCGCTGTGCTTGCTTTCGTCCGCTGCTGCAACGATATGCCCGGTGTTAGGTGCGGGGCCATGCCGGGGTGGGTGACGGGGTGTGTTGCGCCCCCGCCGCCCTTTCCCGGCCCGTCCCCGGGGGCTCCGCCCCCGGACCCCCGTTCGCGCAGTTCCCCGCGCCCCTGGATGGAGCGGCGCTCACGCGGCGGAGCCGCATGTCGGCACAGTCCCGCGCCCCTGGATGGAGCGGCGCTCACGCGGCGGAGCCGCATGTCGGCACAGTCCCGCGCCTCTGAAGAGGCTCGGTTCCCTGCGCCCTCAGGGGGCAGTGACCGGCGTCTCCGTGAGTTTCACCGGGTTCGTGCCCGGTGTGCTGTGGCGTTCGGACCAGTTCTTCAGGGCCGTGTGGCAGGCGTGGTCGACGTGGTGGAGGCCGGTGAGGTCCAGTTCGACGGGGCGGTCCTGGGGGAGGGACTCCAGGGTGTCCAGGATCTTCGGGAGGCGCAGGAAGGTCGCGGTGCCCGACAGGCAGACCTGGAGGGGGCCCGCGCCCTTGTCCGTGACCTCCAGCTTCGTCTGCGAGGCCTCCCAGGCCGTCTTGGCGACCGACAGGGCCAGACCGATCAGCACGCCCTCGAACATGTTCACCACGACGATCGACACGGCGGTGACCACCAGGATCAGCGCCTCGCCCCGGTGGCCCCGCCACAGCGCGGCCACCCCGCGGAACGGGATCAGCCTCCATCCCGCGTGGACGAGGATGCCGGCCAGCGCGGGCAGCGGGATCAGCGCCAGCGCGGACGGCAGCAGCGCGGCGAACAGCAGCAGCCACACGCCGTGCAGCACCCGGGACGCCTTGGTCCTCGCGCCCGCCTGGACGTTGGCCGAGCTGCGCACGATGACCGCGGTCATCGGCAGCGCGCCCAGAGCCCCGCAGACCGCGTTGCCCGCGCCCTGCGCCATCAGCTCCTTGTTGTACCGGGTGCGTGGACCGTTGTGCAGCCGGTCCACCGCCGCCGCGCTGAACAGGCTCTCGGCGGAGGCGATCAGGGTGAAGGCGACGATCGTGCCGAGGACGCCGACACCCATCGAGCCCCATGCGTCCGCGCCGGGTGGCTGGACGGCGTCGAGCAGGCCCTGCACCTCGACCGTCGCGACGGGCACGCCGAACGCGAGGGTGACCGCCGTCGCCAGCAGGACCGCCGCGAGCGCGCCCGGTACGGCGCCGGCCGGGCCCGGCATCCGGCGCCACAGCACCATCACGGCGACGGTGCCCGCGCCGACCGCCAGCGAGGCGAGCGCCTCGGTGCTGCCGAGCGCGTCCACGGCGGCCCCGGGCAGCCCGAGGAGCTTGTCGACGCCGGATGCGGGCGCTGTCAGCCCGGCCGCCGCGTACAACTGGCCGGCGATGAGCACGAGACCGATGCCGGCCAGCATGCCCTCGACCACCGAGATCGATATCGCGCGGAACCAGCGCCCGAGCCGCAGTGCGCCCATGATCAGCTGGAGCAGCCCGGCGGCCAGCACGATCACGCCGAGCGCGGGCAGTCCGTAGGTGTCGACGGCCTCGAAGACCAGCACGGTCAGCCCGGCGGCCGGGCCGGACACCTGCAGGCTGCTGCCCGGCAGCAGACCGGTGACCAGCCCGCCCACGATGCCGGTGACCAGGCCGAGTTCGGCCGGGACACCGGAGGCGACGGCGACGCCCACGCACAGCGGGAGCGCGACGAGGAACACGACGAGCGAGGCGGCGAAGTCCTGCCGCAGGTGAGGGAACCTGGACACGGCCGTGCTCACAGCGTCTCGAAGGCGTCGGTGCCCGCGCGGTGTTCGCGCACGGCTCCGGTGTGCACCTCGTAGTACCAGCCGCGCAGCCGGAGCCGGCCCGAGGCCAGCCGTTGCTGGACGCATGGGTACGAGCGCAGCCGCAGCAACTGTGCCAGGACGTGGTGCTGGACGGCCTCCGCGCAGGCGGGGTCCGCCGCGTCGGCCGACGCCGGCTCGTCGGCGGCGTGCGCCAGCCAGTCGCGCACGGCGGGCACGGCATCCAGGTCGTCGCCGCGTACCAGCGCGCCGATGGCTCCGCAGTGGGAGTGGCCGCAGACCACGATGTCCGTGACTCCGAGGACCCCCACCGCGTACTCGACGGTGGCCGCCTCGGCGGTGGGGCGCCCGGGGGCGTACGGCGGGACGATGTTGCCCGCGGTGCGCAGCTCGAAGAGCTCGCCGGGCCGGGCGCCCGTGATCAGGGCCGGTACGACCCTGGAGTCGGAGCAGGTGATGAACAGGACGTCGGGGGATTGTCCCTCGGCGAGGCGGGCGAACTCCTCAGGGCGCTGTCCGAACGTGCGGGCGTTGTCGATGAGGGGCTGCATCTGGTGATACCTCCTGGCGCGCGTGGGGGCGCGTCGGACGGGCATGACGAAGGTCGGACTTCGCTGACCCATGGCCCTTGCCTCACGGAACGTATGCGCGGATGCGAAGGGCGAGGGAAACGCGAAGAAGTGAAGCGCAGGTAAAGCGACGGCAGGGGGCCGGGGTGTGGCCGCGGTCGCCGGACCTTGGGGCATGCGTGCTTCGCAAGGCGGTTCGCACCTCTTCCGCACACCAACGCTTGGTCAATGGTTGGTCAAGAAGCACGTTAACCCTGCAAAGTCGTTTGCAGGGTTAACTCGATGTTTCGTGGCGAAGAGAGCCTGAAAAGAAAGGGTGTGTTGGCGCGAACCCGCCCTTGATCAGCGACAATCCGATCGGGTATCGGACACGCGGTTCACCGGGACCCGGTGAGCCGTCCCGCGTCGCGGGCCAGCGCGGTGAGCCGCGAGATCGCCCGGAAGTACTTCTTGCGGTAGCCGCCCTTCAGCATCTCCTCGCTGAACAGCTGGTCGAACGGCAGCCCCGAGGCGAGTACGGGTACCTCACGGTCGTAGAGCCGGTCCGCGAGGACGACGAGCCTGAGCGCGGTCGACTGGTCCGGCACCGGACGCACACCGGTGAGGCACACCGCGCGGAGTCCGTCGGTCAGGGCGCCGTAGCGGCTGGGATGGACCCGCGCGAGATGCTCCAGCAGGTCGGGGAAGGCGTCGAGCGAGGCGCCCTCGGTGGCGTGCGCCGTCCGCGTCACCAGCTCGTCGGAGTACGGCGCCGGCGCCTCGGGCAGACCCCGGTGGCGGTAGTCCTCGCCGTCGATGCGCAGGGCGCGGAAGTGGGCCGACAGACCCTGGATCTCACGCAGGAAGTCCACCGACGCGAACCGGCCCTCGCCGAGCTTGTCCGGCAGCGTGTTCGAGGTGGCGGCGAGCGCCACGCCGGCCTCGACCAGCTTCCCGAGCAGGGTGGAGACGAGCACGGTGTCGCCCGGATCGTCCAGCTCGAACTCGTCGATGCACAGCAGGCGGTGCCCGGAGAGGGTTCTCACGGTCTGCTGGAAGCCGAGGGCGCCGACCAGGTTGGTCAGCTCCACGAAGGTGCCGAACGCCTTGAGGGAGGGATCGGCCGGGGTGGCGTGCCACAGGGAGGCCAGCAGGTGGGTCTTGCCGACGCCGTAGCCGCCGTCGAGGTAGACGCCGCGCGGCCCGGCCTGGGCCTTCTTCGGCGCCCTGCCGAAGCCGAACAGCCTGCGCCGGCCCGGGTCGCCGGCCGCCGTCCCGTCGAGGCCGGCCGCGAAACCCTCCAGGACGCGCACGGCCTCGGTCTGGCTCGGCCGGTCCGGGTCCGGGAGGTAGGTGTCGAAGCGGACCGAGTCGAACCGCGGCGGCGGCACCATCTCGGCGACGAGCCGGTCCGCGGGCACGTGCGGCTCACGGGCGCACAGGGACAGCGGGGCCACGTCGGCTATCGGACCGGGACGGGGGGCGGGGGAGGAGGACGACACGGTTCACCATGCTACGGGCCGTGGAAGACTGCCCGGCATGCGACGCCTGTTCCCCGTGACCGACGTGACCGACGTGACCGACGAAACAGCGGCTCGCGAGTGGAGCCTCGCCGAACTTGCCGCCGCGTACGCCTACCCCGAGCCGGGGCCGGAGGGGCGGGAGCCGTGGCTGCGGGCCAACATGGTGTCCACCCTCGACGGGGCTGCCCAGCACGAGGGCCGCTCGGGGCCCATCTCCTGCGCGACCGACATGCGGATCTTCGGCACGCTGCGGGCGCTCGCCGACGTCGTGGTCGTCGGCGCGCAGACGGTACGGCAGGAGGGCTACCGTCCGTCGCGCGCGCGTGCGGAGTTCGCGGCCGCGCGGGAGGCGTCCGGACAGGGGCCCGCGCCCGTGATCGCGGTGGTGACGGCCGGTCTGGACCTGGACTTCTCGCTGCCGCTGTTCACCTCCCCCCTGGTGCCCACGCTGCTGCTGACCGGTGCCGGGGCCGCCCCGGACCGCGTGGCCGCCGCCGAGAAGGCGGGCGCCCGGGTGGTCACCGCAGGGGAGGGGGGAGCGGTGGACCCCGCGCGGGCGGTGCGGGCCCTCGCGGACCTCGGGCACACCCGGCTGCTGACCGAGGGCGGGCCGCGGCTGCTGGGCCAACTGGTGGCGGCCGGGGTGCTGGACGAGCTCTGTCTGACCGTCTCGCCGATGCTCACCGCCGGTGACGCGCAGCGCATCGCCGGTGGACCGTCCGTAACACTTCCGCGGCGTTTCACGCTGAAGTCGATGTTGGAGGAGGACGGTTTCCTGTTCACGCGGTACCAGCGGTCCTGACGTCCGTGGGAGCGCCCGATGGTGGCCGCTTGTCAGGTGATCGGCGGAACGCATCCGTCCGGCCGGTGCGGGAAGGGGCAACACTGAATCCGGCAGTACCCGTGCGAACACGGGGCAGGATGGTTTCCGCAGGGCCTGGCTCGGCCTACGGAGCAGAGAGGGGCCCTAGGGTCCTCGAACGAGAAGGGGCGCCTGGTGTTCACAAGCGTACTGATGATCGAGAAGGCCCTGACGTCCGCCGACGTGGAGTTCGTCACCACTTTGCACGGCGACGAGCAGGTCTCCTTCCACGTGTTGCTCCAGCCGCGCGGCGAACAGGCCGACCGGCTGCTGAGAGCCATCGACGACGTCGCGCTCGGCGAGCTCGACGAGGCCGTCCGCGAGGGCGAGACCCCCGAGGGCGACGAGGCCAAGGGCATGGGCGAGCGGGCCCTGGCGGTCTCCCTGCAGGCCCTGCGCGCCACCGGCGACACGGCGGACGGCCGCCTCATCGGGAACCACCCGCTGGACGCGCTGAAGGCCATGGTGGAGGAGGTCGGGGCGGACGAGGTGATCGTGCTGACCGACCCGCACTACGTGGAGGAGTTCTTCCACCGCGACTGGGCCTCCCGGGCCCGGCACAAGGTCGGGGTGCCGGTGCTGAAACTCTTCTCGCACAGCAAGGCATAGGCTGGGGCGGCGCTCTCCCGGCTCTCCCGCGAGGGCGCGAAGACCGCCGTCCCGCTCGTCGCACCACTGGGAGAACACGCATGGCACCCGGCCTTCCTACCGCCATGGACCGACCGCACTTCATCGGCATCGGCGGCGCCGGAATGTCGGGCATCGCCAAGATCCTCGCCCAGCGTGGCGCGAAGGTGGCCGGCAGCGACGCCAAGGACTCCCCGACCGCCGACGCCCTGCGTGCCCTCGGCGTCACCGTGCACATCGGCCACGCCGCCGGCCACCTCGCCGACGACGCCAGCTGCGTGGTCGTCTCCTCCGCGATCCGCGAGGACAACCCCGAGCTGGTCCGGGCGGCCGAGCTGGGCGTCCCGGTGGTGCACCGCTCCGACGCCCTCGCCGCCCTGATGGACGGACTGCGGCCGATCGCGGTGGCCGGCACCCATGGCAAGACCACCACCACCTCCATGCTGGCCGTCTCCCTCACCGAACTGGGCCGCGAGCCGTCGTACGCGATCGGCGGCGACCTGGACGCCCCCGGCTCCAACGCGCTGCACGGCGAGGGCGAGATCTTCGTCGCCGAGGCCGACGAGTCCGACCGCAGCTTCCACACGTACGCCCCCGAGGTCGCGATCATCCTCAACGTGGAGCTGGACCACCACGCCAACTACGCGTCCATGGAGGAGATCCACGAGTCCTTCGGGACGTTCGTCGGCCGGATCGTGCCCGGCGGCACCCTGGTGATCTCCGCCGACCACGAGGGCGCCCGCGAGCTGACCCGGCGGCTGGACGGCTCGGTGCGGACCGTGACGTACGGGGAGTCGGCGGACGCCGATGTGCGGGTGCTGTCGGTCGTCCCGCAGGGGCTGAAGAGCGAGGTGACCGTCGAGCTCGACGGCGCCCCGCTCACCTTCACCGTGTCGGTCCCCGGCCGGCACTACGCGCACAACGCGGTGGCCGCGCTCGCCGCCGGCGCCGCGCTCGGCATCCCGGCCGCCGAGCTGGCACCCGCGCTGGCCGCGTACACCGGGGTGAAGCGGCGCCTCCAGCTCAAGGGCGAGGCCGCCGGCGTGCAGGTCGTCGACTCCTACGCGCACCACCCCACCGAGATGACCGCCGACCTGGAGGCGATGCGCGCCGCCGTCGGGGACGCCCGCATCCTCGTGGTCTTCCAGCCGCACCTGTTCTCCCGCACCCGCGAGCTGGGCAAGGAGATGGGCCGGTCCCTGTCCCTGGCCGACGCCTCGGTGGTGCTGGACGTCTACCCGGCCCGCGAGGACCCGATCCCCGGTGTCACCAGCGAGCTGATCATCGAGGCCGCCCGGGTGGCCGGCGCGGACGTCACCGCCGTCCACGACAAGGCGGAGATCCCCGAGGTGGTCGCGGGAATGGCGAGGCCCGGTGATCTCGTTCTCACCATGGGAGCGGGCGACGTCACCGACCTCGGCCCGCGGATCCTGGACCGTCTGTCGAAGTAAGGGGCTGGAAGCTCATGCCGTACGACGTGGAGAAGCCGGACGAGGAGTGGCGCGCGGAACTGTCCCCGTCCGAGTACGCCGTTCTGCGCCAGGCGGCGACGGAACCCGCCTTCACCGGCGAGTACACCGACACCAGCACCACCGGCGTCTACTCGTGTCGCGCCTGTGGCGCCGAGCTGTTCACCTCGACCACCAAGTTCGAGTCGCACTGCGGCTGGCCGTCCTTCTACGACCCGAAGGACACCGACGCCGTGGAGCTGATCGAGGACCGGTCGCACGGAATGGTGCGCACCGAGGTCCGCTGCGCCCGCTGCGGCTCCCACCTCGGGCACGTGTTCGAGGGTGAGGGGTATGCGACGCCCACGGACCAGCGGTACTGCATCAACAGCATCTCGCTGACGCTGCAGCCCACGGAGGGCTGATCCGTACCCGCCCGCCGCTCACCAGCCGGTGAGCAGCAGGTGGTTGAGGAGCAGCGCGAGGACGGCCTGTGCGGCGAGCCAGGCGCGCGGGCCGGGCAGCAGGGCGGCGGCGGGGAGCAGCCAGAACGCGAAGGGCAGCCAGATGCGTTCCGTCTCCGCCTTGCTCATCCCCGACAGGTCGGCGATCAGCAGCGCGAGGAGGGCGGACGCCACGAGCACCGCCAGGCGGGCGGCGGTGCCCCGGTCCTTGACGAGTACGCCCCCGCCCCTGCGCAGCCCGGCCACCGTCGCCGGGCCGGTGATCAGCACCGTGCACGCGAGGTTGGCCCACACCCAGTACCCGTACGGGCGCACCCCGCCCGCCCCCTGGCGGTAGCGGGTGACCAGCAGCCGGTACGCCTCCCACCAGTCGAAGCCCAGCGCGGTGAACACCACCGGTACGACCAGGAACCCGGCGGTCACGTACGGCAGCGTCCGCAGCCGCCGCGTCCCCAGCAGCAGGACGGCCGCGCCGGTCACCGCGAACAGCGTCAGCCCGTACGACAGATACACGGTGAGCCCGAACAGCAGTCCGGAGCCGAAGCCGGTCCACGCCGGGCGGTGTCCGGTCACGGCGAGGGCGAGCAGGGCGACGGCCCAGGCGGCGACCGCCGTGAAGTATCCGTCGGCCGAGGTGCCCACCCACACCGCCGCCGGGGCCAGGACCAGGAAGGGCGCCGCGCGGCGGGCGAGCGGCTCGTCGGCGAGCCGGCGTACGGCGATCAGGATCGCGACCGCCGCCGTGGTGCCGACGGTGATGACGAAGGCGCCCGCCCACCCCCCGCCGCCCAGCCCGATCCGGTCGAGGAGGACGAAGGTGAGCGTGGCGCCCGGCGGGTGACCGGCGACATGGGCGGGCCAGTTGTCGGGGCTGTCGAGCAGGATGTGCGCGTCGAAGTCCCGCAGGGCGGCGGGGACGTCCCGGAAGCGGCCGACGGCCCGCAGATACTCGTGGGTGGTGGTCAACTGCCCGGCCACACCCCGGTACCAGCCGTCGACGAGGGCGAGCGACCAGGTCCAGGCCAGGGACACCGCCCACGTCGTGAGCAGCAGACGCCGCCAGGACAGCCGGGCGGCCAGGGAGGGCCCGTACGCCACCACGGCGGCGGCGACGACCAGCGCGGCCGGAGTGCCCGGACCGGCGTGCGGCGCCCAGTCGGCCAGCAGCGGCGGCCGGCCGACCCGGAGCGTGCCGTGGCGGTCCTGGATCCGGGCACCGATCAGCACGGCGGCCAGGACGAGCAGTGCGGCGGCCGTGACCGCCGAGAGGTCACGGGCGACAGCACGGGGAAGATCGCGGTTCACGCCGCCACGCTAGGCCGGGGGAGCGGCGGCGGACGGCTGACAAGGGCGGACGTCAGCGTTTCGTCATCGCTTCCGCACCCTTTCACGGGGTGGTGCGGACCTACGGTCGGCACATGCCTCGGTCCTTCCTCCCCACCCGCCTCGCGCGAGGCCCGTTCGCACCGGACTTCTGGCGCAGCCCGCTGCGCGGCCCCTGGTTCACCTCGGTGCTCGGGGTGGTCCTCCTCGCCGGCGTCACGATCCTGTTCGTGACGGGACTGCTGTCGTACGCCGCGTACAACCCGGACCTCGCGCCGGTGAACGACAAGACTCCCGACAAGGGCGTCCTCGGCTTCTACCTCTTCTCCTGGCCCACCGACCCGCCGTGGCTGTACCGGCTCACCCAGGGCGTCCACGTCACGCTCGGTCTCGTGCTCGTCCCGGTGCTGCTGGCCAAGTTGTGGTCGGTGGTGCCCAGGCTGTTCACCCTGCCGCCCGCCCGCTCGCTCACCCACGCCCTGGAGCGGATCTCGCTGCTGCTCCTGGTCGGCGGCGCGCTGTTCGAGTTCACCACCGGCATCCTCAACATCCAGCTCGACTACGTCTTCCCCGGCTCCTTCTACCCCCTGCACTTCTACGGCGCCTGGGTGTTCTTCGGCGCGTTCCTCGCCCACGCGGTGCTGAAAACACCGGTGGCGCTCCGCAATCTGCGGAGGATGCGGGAGGGGGACGAGGAGCGGGCGGACGAGGGAGCCGGGGAGCGGGGCGAGGAAGAGGCCGACGAGCTGGCCGCCACCCATCCCGACCCGCCGACCGTCTCACGGCGTGGAGCGCTCGGGCTGGTCGGCGGCGGCTCGCTGCTGCTCCTCGTCACCTCCGGCGGGCGCAGCTTCGACGGACCGCTGCGCGAGATCGCCGTCCTCACCCCGCACGGCGGCCCCGAACCCGGCACCGGACCGGCGGGCTTCCAGATCAACAAGACGGCCGCGTACGCGGGGATCCGCGCCGCCGAGACGAGCGAGGAGGCGTGGCGGCTGGTCGTCACCGGGCCCACCGGCACCGTACGGCTCAGCAGGGCCGACCTGCTCGGCATGCCGCTGCACAGCGCCGACCTGCCCATCGCCTGCGTGGAGGGCTGGTCCACCTCCGACCAGTGGTGGCGGGGCGTACGGCTGCGGGACCTCGCGGCACTCGTCGGCCACGACGACCCGGTCGACGTGTTCGTGGAGTCACTGCAACGCCGGGGCGCCTTCCGGCGCGGTGCGCTGCGCGCCAACCAGGTCGCAGACCCGCGCTCCCTGCTCGCGCTGTCCGTCAACGGCGAGGAACTGACCCCCGACCACGGCCACCCGGCCCGGATCATCGTCCCCGCCGCGCCCGGCGTGCTCCACACCAAGTGGGTCGCCCGGCTGACCTTCGGTGAACTGTGAGGCGACCTGTGAAGCTGTTCGTGTTGCTCGGTTCGTTCGTCCTCTGCGCGTACGCGGGGGTGCGGTTGCTCGACGGTGACTGGGTCGTGGTCGCGCTGTGGTTCGTGGGGGCGGCGGTGATCCATGATCTGGTGCTGTTGCCGCTGTACGCGGCGGCCGACCGGGTGCTGGTGAAGGGTGCGGGGCGGCGGAGGGGGTGGGTCAACTGCGTGCGGGTGCCGGCCGCGCTGTCCGGGCTGCTGCTGTTGGTGTGGTTCCCGCTGATCAGCGGGCGGGTGTCGGAGCGCTACGCCAGCGTCGCGGGACTGTCCGCGGACGGGTACGTGGTGCGGTGGCTGATCGTCACGGCTGTGCTGTTCGGGGGGTCGGCGGTGGTGTTCGCGGTGCGGGGCGGGAGGAGGCGTCCGTCGGCTGACGACGCCTGACCTGTGTGTTGTCGCCCCCGCCGCCCCTTCCCTTCCCGTCCCTGGGGGCTGCGCCCCCAGATCCCCCTTTCGGCCCTGAACGGGCCTCGTCCTCGAACTTCCCCAGAGGGGGTACCTCCGGACGGGCCGACCTCCAGCCCCTCCGGCGTTTGAGGAGCGGGGGGTCCGGGGGCGGCGCCCCGGGTCGGGTCGGGAAGGGGCGGCGGGGGCGAAAAAACCCGTCCCTACTTCGCCCGGAGCGCCACGAAGCAGCGCCCGCCCGCCGACCACTCGTCCTCCGCCCGCCAGCCCGCCCCCTCCGCGTACCGCACCAGCGCCGGAGTCCCGAGGCGGGCCCAGGGGAAGGGAGCGCCGGGTGCGCGGCGGGCGTCGGTGACCTGGACCAGGGCGCGTTCGTCGACGTCCGGGTACGGCACCGTCTCGACGAGCAGCAGCCCGCCCCCCACGAGGACCCGGGCCAGCCGGTCGAGCAGGGCGCCCGGATCACCGCCGATGCCGAGGTTGCCGTCCATGAGCAGGGCGGTGCCCCAGCGGCCGGTGCCGGGCAGCGGGTCGAAGACGGAACGGAGCAGCGCCTGCCCGCCGCGCCCGACGGTGTGCGCGACCGCGGCCTCGCTGACGTCGATGCCGAGCGCACGGTGCCCCCGGGCGCCCAGGGCCGCGACCAGTCGTCCCGGCCCGCAGCCCACGTCCAGCACCGCGCCCTCGCGGCGCCGCAGCACCTCCAGGTCCGCCGCGTCGGCCGCCGCGCACCAGCGCTCCACGTCCAGGGGCAGCAGCCATCCGTCGGCGCGGCGCAGGAACAGCGGCCCCCGGCCGGCGCGCAGGGCGTCGGCGTAGGGATCGGCGGACCAGGCGTGCTCGGCGGCGGGGGCCGTCCGCTGGTGTCCCACGCGCGCCGCCGCCCGCACCCCGCTCACCGGTGGGCCGCCGTCAGCCGGGCCAGCCGTGCGGCGAACCTGCCGCCGGGCGCCTCACCGGCGACCAGCGTGGCGTCGTACGCCGTGTCCACGTCCCGCAGCTGCGGCAGTTCCCGCACCCGCAGATGCGCGAGCCGCCGCCGTTGCGCGGCTCCCGTCCCCGGGGTCGACATGGGGACCCCGCGCAGCAGCCGGGGATCGGGCTCGGCCAGGCCCAGTGCCCAGAAGCCGCCGTCCTCGGCGGGGCCGAAGTACGCGTCGCAGTCGGCGAAGTCCACGGTGAGCAGCTCCGGGGTCACCTGGGGTGTGTCCATGCCGATGAGGAGGGCGGGTCCGTCGCACCCGGCGAACGCGGCGGCCAGCCGCTCGTCGAGCCCGCCCGCGCCCTGCGGTACGACCTCGACACCGGCCGGCAGCCAGCGCCCCGGCGCCCCGTCCAGCACCAGCACCCGGCGCCGCGCGGGCGTACGCGCCACGACGTCCAGGGTGTCCGCGAGCGCGGCCTCGGCGAGCCCCGCCGCCTCCTCGGGGGTGAACGGCGGGGTCAGCCGGGTCTTCACCCGGCCCGGCCGGGGCTCCTTGGCGATGACGAGCAGCGTCACGGAGGGCGTGGAGGTCACGAGGCCACCCCTTCCCGCACCGGCGCCTCCTGGAGTACGCGGCTCATGTCCCGTACCGCCTGGAAGGTGCCGCGCCAGGTGCCGGTCACCTTGGAGGCGCCGGTGCGCGGCGCGTACGGGACGTCGTGCTCGGTGACGCGCCAGCCGGCGTCGGCGGCGCGCACCACCATCTGCAGCGGATAGCCGCTGCGCCGGTCGGTCAGGTCCAGGGCGAGCAGCTCCTCGCGCCGGGCGGCCCGCAGCGGGCCGAGGTCGCGCAGCCGCAGTCCGGTACGGCGGCGCAGCAGCCGGGACAGTGCGAGGTTGCCCGCGCGGGCGTGCACCGGCCAGGCGCCGCGCGCCCGCGGGCGGCGCCGGCCCAGCACCAGGTCGGCCCCGCCGCTTCGGATCTCGCGGACGAACGGCACCAGGTCCGCCGGGTCCAGCGAGGCGTCGCAGTCGCAGAAGCAGACGATGTCGGCCGTGGCGGCGGTCAGTCCGGCGTGGCAGGCGGCGCCGAAGCCGCGCCGCTCCTCGCGCACGACGGTCGCGCCGAGCTCGCGGGCGATGCGGTCGGAGCCGTCCGTGGAGCCGTTGTCCACGACGAGGGCGCGCCAGCCGGGCGGGACGCGTTCCAGTACCCACGGCAGCGCCGCGGCCTCGTCGAGACAGGGGAGGACGACGTCCACGGACGGCGGGCCCGGCTGTGGGGCGGGGGAGGAGGTGGTCACGGCTCTCACCCTACGAACACGAAAAGGGCATACCGGGCATCGTCTCCTTACGGAACACGGACGTCGCCGACCTGGCCGCACCGCTCGCGCGCGCGTGGTGCGAGGCTGGCCGCATGGAGCAGCGACCACCGAACGCCGAGGCCGGAGCCCGGGTCCTCGTCGTCGACGACGACCCCACCGTCGCCGAGATCGTCACGGGCTACCTCGACCGCGCCGGATACGTCGTCGACCGGGCCGGCGACGGCCCCGACGCGCTCGCCCGCGCGGCGGCCCACTGGCCGGACCTCGTCGTCCTCGACCTGATGCTGCCCGGCATGGACGGCCTGGAGGTGTGCCGCAGGATGCGCGGGCAGGGGCCCGTGCCGGTCATCATGCTCACCGCGCGGGGCGACGAGGACGACCGCATCCTCGGCCTGGAGGTCGGCGCCGACGACTACGTCACCAAGCCGTTCAGCCCGCGCGAACTCGTCCTGCGCGTGGAGTCCGTACTGCGCCGCACCCGCCCCGCACCGGCCGCCGCGTCCGGCCTGCTGCGGGCCGCCGGTCTCGCCGTCGACCCCGCCGCCCGCCGGGCCACCAAACACGGGAACGAACTCGCCCTCACCATCCGCGAGTTCGACCTCCTCACCTTCTTCCTGCGGCACCCCGGCCGGGCCTTCGCGCGCGAGGAGCTGATGCGGGAGGTGTGGGGCTGGGACTTCGGTGACCTGTCCACCGTGACCGTCCACGTGCGGCGGCTGCGCGGCAAGGTCGAGGACGATCCCGCGCGGCCCCGGATCGTCCAGACCGTGTGGGGCGTCGGTTACCGCTTCGATCCCGCCGCCGGTGCCGGGGAGGAGTGAGCGATGCGGGACATGCTGCTCATCGCCCTGTTCGCCTTCCTCGGCGCCGCCGCGGCCGGTGTGCTCGGCGCGTGCGTGCTGCTGCTGATCCGGCGGTGGTCGCTCACCGCGCATCTCGCGGTGGTCGCCGGGGTCGCGGTCGCGGCGATGCTCGCGGGCACCCTGGCCGTCGCCCGGGCGATGTTCCTGTCGGCGCACGACCTGAGCGTGGTGACGACGGTCGTCGCCATGGCCGCCGTGGTCTCCACGGTCACCGCGCTGCTGCTGGGCCGCTGGGTCGTCGCCCGCAGCCGCGAACTGGCGCTCGCCGCCCGCTCCTTCGGCGACGGCGGCGACTTCGCCGCACCCGAGCGCCCGTCCACCGCCGAACTCGCCGCGCTCAGCCGCGAGCTGGCGGCCACCAGCGTCAGACTGGCCGAGTCGCGGGACCGCGAACGCGCCCTGGAGTCCTCCCGCCGGGAACTCGTCGCCTGGATCTCCCACGACCTGCGCACCCCGCTCGCCGGACTGCGCGCGATGGCCGAGGCGCTGGAGGACGGCGTCGCCGCCGAACCCGACCGCTACCTCAGGCAGATCCGCACCGAGGTGGAGCGGCTCAACGACATGGTCGGCGACCTCTTCGAGCTCTCCCGCATCCACGCCGGCGCGCTGACCCTCTCGCTCTCCCGGATCTCCCTGTACGACCTGATCGGCGACGCCCTCGCCGGCGCGGACCCGCTCGCCCACGAGCACGGCGTACGGCTCGTCGGGGAGCGGGTGGAGCCGGTGCCGGTGGAGGTGGACGGGCGGGAGATGAGCCGCGTGCTGGGCAATCTGCTGGTCAACGCGATCCGCCGGACCCCGGCCGACGGCACGGTCGCCGTCGCCGCGCGGCGCTCGGACGAGGGCGTGGTGCTGTCCGTGACGGACGGCTGCGGCGGCATCCCCGAGGAGGACCTGCCCCGCGTCTTCGACACCGGCTGGCGCGGCACCCATGCCCGCACCCCACCGGCCGGCGCGGGCCTCGGCCTCGCCATCGTCCGCGGCATCGTCGAGGCCCACCGGGGCAGCACCACCGTCCGCAACGTCACCGGCGGCTGCCGCTTCGAGGTGACGCTCCCGGCGACGGAGAGCTGACCCGGCCGTCCCGCAGTCCCGCCGACGCGAACTCCCGCATGCCCTCCTCGAAGCCGACCTCCGGCTTCCAGCCCAGTTCGGCGCGGAGCCGGGACGAGTCCGCCGTGATGTGGCGGACGTCGCCCAGGCGGTACTCGCCGGTGACGACCGGATCCGGACCGCCGTACGCGGCAGCCAGGGCACCGGCCATCTCGCCGACCGTGTGGGGGGTGCCGCTGCCGGTGTTGTACGCGGTGAGCGCCCCGGCGGCCGGGTCCGCGGTCAGCGCGGCGACGTTCGCCGCCGCCACGTCCCGTACGTGCACGAAGTCCCGGCGCTGACGGCCGTCCTCGAAGACCCGCGGGGCCTCGCCGCGCGCCAGCGCCGAGCGGAAGAAGGAGGCGACGCCCGCGTACGGGGTGTCGCGGGGCATACCGGGGCCGTAGACGTTGTGGTAGCGCAGCGACACCGCCGAACCGCCCGTCGACCGGGCCCAGGCGGCGGCCAGGTGTTCCTGGGCCAGCTTGGTCGTGGCGTACACGTTGCGCGGGTCGACCGGGGCGTCCTCGCCGACCGGGCCCGGTGCGAGGTCCGCCCCGCACACCGGGCAGGCGGGTTCGAAGCGCCCGGCCGCCAGGTCGGTGACGGTCCGTGGTCCCGGACGCGCCACCCCGTGCCGGGCGCAGGCGTAGCGGCCCTCGCCGTACACCACCATCGACCCGGCCAGCACCAGCCGGCCCACGCCCGCCTCCGCCATCGCGGCCAGCAGCACCGCCGTACCCAGGTCGTTGCGGGAGACGTACTCGGGCGCGTCGGCGAACGAGGTGCCGAGGCCGACCATCGCCGCCTGGTGGCAGACGGCGTCCGCACCGGACAGGGCCGCGCGCACCGCGCCGGGGGAGCGCACGTCCGCCGTCGGATCGGTGCGCACGTCGAACACGACGGGCTCGTGCCCGCGCGCCTCCAGCGCCTCGACGACCTGGGACCCGATGAACCCGGCACCGCCGGTGACCAGTACACGCATGCGTCCACGCTAGGCGCGGATCCTGCCGGACAGCGGGGCCGCGCCCGGCATGTCACCGCTCCGTAAGACCGTCGCCCCGCCGGGCACCGGCCCGGTGAGACCGGTGAGCGCGGCCCGCCCGGACGCCTGCCGATGGGTGGTTTCGGCCGCGAACGCCGGGATGCTTCCCGCCGGAAGCCGGAAGCCGGAAGCCGGAAGCCGGAAGCCGCGTTCGCCGCGGGGCTCTCGTCAGGAGCCGTGAGCCCGCCCCTCACTGACCGGGCCGTCGGATACCGCCGTCCAGCGGCAGCCGTACGGTGAAGACCGTCGCCCCCGGCGCGCTGCTCAGCTCGATGTCGCCGCCGTGCGCCCGCACCAGCGACCGGGCGACCGCGAGGCCCAGCCCGCTGCCGCCCCGGTCCCGGCTGCGGGCCTTGTCGACCCGGTAGAAGCGGTCGAAGACCCGCTCCCGGTCCTCCGCAGGGACACCGGGGCCCGCGTCGGCGATCCGCACCAGCGCCGATTCACCGGCGCCGGAGACCGCCACGGACACCCGGGTACCGGCCGGGGTGTGCACGGCGGCGTTGGTGAGCAGGTTGTCCAGAACCTGCCGTACGCGCTGCGGATCGAGCCGCAGGACCAGCGGGCCGGCACCGGCCGTCACCGCCAGCGGATGCCCCGGACGGCCCGCCCGGAACGCGTCGGCGGCCTGCTGGACCAGCTCCACCAGGTCCGTGTCCGCCGTCCGCAGCGGCGCCTCCACCTCCGCCGCGTCCAGCCGGGCGAGCAGCAGCAGATCGTCGAGGAGCACGCCCATCCGGGCGGCCTCCGCCCGTAGCCGGGCCAGATGCCGCTCGCGTTCGGCGGGCTCGTTGGCGGCGGCGTACTGGAACAGGTCCGCGTAGCCGCGCACCGACATCAGCGGGGTGCGCAGCTCGTGCGAGGCGTCCGCGACGAACCGGCGCAGCCTCAGCTCGGCCTCCGCGCGCACCGCGAGGGAGTCGTCGATGTGCTCCAGCATCGTGTTGAACGCGGTGCGCAGCTCCGCCACCTCCAGGCCCCCGTCCCGCCCGTCCGCGCGCAGCGGCAGCCGCGCCGCGGACTCGGTCAGATCGTGCGAGGCGATGCCGTGCGCGGTGTGCGCCATGTCGCTCAGCGGTTTCAGCCCGCGCCGCAGCATCCGCCGCCCGAACACCACCAGGGCCAGCAGCGCCAGCGCGAACACCACGACCTGCACGGTGACCAGCTGCCCGACGGTCTCCTCGATGTCCTCCACGGGCGCGGCGCTCACCAGCACCACCCCCGGCTCGACCTCGCAGCCGCGCAGCCGGTACGTGCCCTCCCCGTGGATGCGCGCGGTGCGCGTCAGCTCGGTGTCGGAGTGCGCCATCGCCCGCGCGAGGTCGGCCAGCGCGCGGGTGTCCTCGGGCACGTCGGAGGGCCTGCGCAGGGTGACCGCGTCGTCGGAGACGTCGTACACCGCCGTGTACCAGCCGTAGTACGGCTTCCGCCTCACCGTGCCGTGCGCCGCCGCGTCCTTGGCCTGCACGGCCTGGATCAGCTTCAGCTGGTCACCCAGCTGCCGCTCCAGATAGTCGTGCATGTACGTGGTGAGGGCGGTGCCGACGACCGCGAACACCGCCAGTGACAGCACCCCGAGGCCCAGCGCCAGCCGGGTGCCCAGGCGCATCCGCCGGTAGGTGTCCCGCAGCCGCCGGACGGACGCCGTCACCCGGCGGCCTGCCGGATCACGTACCCGAAGCCCCGCACCGTCCGGATCAGCGGCTCACCGGTGTCGTCCAGCTTGCGCCGCAGCCGGCTCACCACCAGCTCCACCACATTGGAGCGGCCCCCGAAGCCGTACTCCCACACGTGGTCCAGGATCTGCGCCTTGGTCAGCACGGTCGGCGACCGGCGCATCAGATAGCGCAGCACCTCGTACTCGGTCGGCGTCAGCGACAGCAGCCGCTCACCGCGCCGCACCTCGCGGGTGTCCTCGTCCATCGTCAGGTCCGCCACCCGCAGCACCGACCGCTGGAAGCCGGGCCCCGTGCTGCGCCGCAGCACCGTCCGCAGCCGGGCCATCAGCTCCTCCACGGCGAACGGCTTGACCAGGTAGTCGTCCCCGCCCCGGGTCAGCCCCGCCACCCGGTCGGCGACCCCGTCCCGCGCGGTGAGGAACACCACCGGCACCATCGTCCCGGAGCGCCGCAACCGGTCCAGGACGCCGAAACCGTCGACGTCCGGCAGCATCAGGTCCAGCACCACGATGTCCGGGCGGAACTCGGCGGCACGGCGCAGCGCCTCCTCACCCGAGTTGGCGGTGACCGCCTCCCAGCCCTCGTAGCGGGCGACCGTCGCCACCAGGTCGGCTATCGGCGGATCGTCGTCCACGACGAGGAGTCGTACTTTTTCCACCCGCCCATACTGCGGCACACCGCCTCCGGCGCCAGAGGCGGTGCACATCCGCGCCCTGATCGATAAAAACTTGAAAGTCGACCGACAGGGAATCGACAGCACCTGTGACCAAGCTCGGTGTTCCAGGACCCGATCAAGGAGTTTCCGGCGTGACAGCTGTCCAATCGCCTCCCGCGCCCCCCACCGCGAGGCGACGCCCCGAGGCGGTGGCGCGCATCGGCCTGTACGGCCTGCTCGCCGCGAACGCGCTGGTGGTGGCCGTCTTCTTCGTCCAGGCGGGCTTCGGCGCCAACGCCCTCGTCGTGCTCGGCCGCCTCACCGGCCTGTACGCCGCCCTGCTGATGGCGTTCCAGCTGCTGCTGGTGGCCCGGCTGCCCTGGCTGGACCGCCGGATCGGCATGGACCGGCTGACCCTGTGGCACCGCCGGGTCGGCTTCGGCCTGCTGTGGACGCTCCTCGGCCACGCCGTCTTCATCACCTTCGGCTACGCCGAGATGTCCTCCCTGGACCCGGTGAACCAGCTCGTCGACCTGGCGGAGACCGTCGAGGGCGTGCTGCGCGCGGTCGTCGCGCTGGCGCTGATCCTCGTCGTCGGCGCGGTCTCGGCCCGCCGCGCGCGGCGCCGCCTCGCCTACGAGACCTGGCACTTCATCCACCTGTACAGCTACGTCGCCGTGGTGCTGGCCTTCACCCACCAGGTCGCCGTCGGCTCCACCTTCACCGCCTCGACGGCCGCCACCGCCTACTGGTACGGGCTGTGGGGCGCCGCCCTCGCCGCGGTGTTCGCCGGCCGGCTGGTGCTTCCGCTGTGGCGGAACCGGCGTCACCGGCTGCGGGTCACGGCCGTCGTCCCGGAGAACGACCAGGTGGTGTCCGTCCACATCACCGGCCGCGACCTGGACCGGCTGCCCGCCCGCGCCGGCCAGTTCTTCCTGTGGCGGTTCCTGACGAAGGACCGCTGGTGGCAGGCGAACCCGTTCTCCCTGTCCGCCGCGCCCGACGGCCGTACCCTGCGGCTCACCGTCAAGGCGGCCGGCGACGGCAGCGCGGCCCTGCGCCATCTGAAGCCCGGCACCCGTGTCTTCGCGGAGGGCCCCTACGGCGCCTTCACCACCCTGCACCGCACCCGCCCGGACGCCCTGCTCATCGCCGGCGGCGTCGGCGTCACCCCGATCAGGGCCCTGCTGGAGGAACTGCACGGCCACGCCGTCGTCCTCTACCGCGTGAACACGGAGGCCGACGCCGTCCTCCACGGCGAACTGCGCGAACTCGCCCTCGCCAAGGGCGCCGAACTGCACCTCGTCACCGGCCCGCCCGTACCCGACCGGCTCGCCCCCGGCGAGCTGTCCCGCCTCGTGCCCGACCTGACCGACCGGGACGTCTACGTCTGTGGCCCGCCCGGCATGACCACCGCCGTCCTGCGCGGCCTGCGCGAACTGGGCGTACCGAAGCGGCAGATCCACCACGAGCGCTTCAGCCTGGCCGGATGACGGACGCACGGCGCATGAGGAGAACACCGTGAAACGAGCACTGCCCGTCCTGGTCCTGACCGTCGCCGGACTGATCCCGGTCTGGCGCTACACCCCGTCGGCCCCTGCGCCGGCGGTCGCCGAACCCGCGCCCGCCCCCTCGGTGTCCACCTCCCCGGGCTCCCCGGGCAGCACCACCCGGGTCGTCGCGGGCCCCACCGTCGACACCGAGAAGGGCCCCGTACAGGTCGAGGTCACCCTCGACGGCGACCGCATCAGCGCCGTACGGATGCTCCGGCAGCCGGACCACCCGCAGACCACGGCCGCCGTGCCGGTCCTGATCGAGGAGACGCTCCAGGCACAGAGCGCCGACGTCGACACGGTCTCCGGCGCCACCGTCACCAGCGACGGCTACCGCGAGTCCCTGCAGGCCGCCCTCGACGCGCAGGGCTCCTGACATGCGGCGCGTCGAACACGTCATGGGCTTCCCGGTGTCGCTGCGCGTCGACGACGAGGGATTCCGGGAATCCGCGGCGGACGACCTCTTCGCCTGGCTGCGGGAGGCCGACGCCCGCTTCAGCCCGTTCCGCGAGGACAGCGAGGTCTCCAGGCTGGACCGGGGCGAGCTGGGCCCGGACGAGCTCAGCCCCGGGCTGACCGAGGTCCTCGACCTGTGCGAGCGGTACCGGATCGCGACCGGGGGCGCGTTCGACGTACGGCTGCCGGGCCGGCGCCTCGATCCGTGCGCGGTGGTGAAGGGCTGGTCGGTGCAGGAGGGCGCCGATCTGCTGCGGGCGGCCGGAGCGCGGCGGTTCTGCCTCAACGCCGGCGGGGACGTGGTCGCCGCCGGCGGGCCGTGGCGCGTGGGCGTACGGCACCCGGAACACGCCGACCGGCTGTGCACCGTCCTCGACCTCACCGACGGCGCGGTCGCGACCTCCGCGCGCTACGGACGCGGCGACCACATCATCGACGGCCGCACCGGCCACCCGGCGACCGGCCTGCTCGCCCTCACCGTGACCGCCCCGACCCTGACGGAGGCGGACACGGTCGCCACGGCGGCCTTCGCGCTGGGGACGGAAGGAATCGGGTGGGCCGCCGCACGCCCCGGCTGCGAGGTGTTCGCGGTGAGGGCGGACCGGCGGGTCGTGCGATCACCGGGGTTCCCGGCGACGGGGGCGGCGGGGGAGGCGGCGTAGCGCTTGCCGGGGCTCCGCGCGAGACTCCCGGCGTACACGGCACCGCTGGTCGCGACTGTGGAGTGAAGCCCGAAACCCGGTGGCCGCCGTGGACGAGCTGTCGATACCATCGGGTTCCCGGCCGACCGCATCGGCGGTCGCCCCGCCCGGAGAGCGGTTCACGTGACCAGCCAGCAAGCAACGACGACCCTGTGGCGTCCCACCGGCCCCGAGGAACTGGAGCTGGTGCGTGAGCTGGACTGGCGTGCCTGGCCGCCCCGGCTTCCCGAGCAGCCGATCTTCTACCCGGTCCTCAACGAGGACTACGCCGTCAGGATCGCGCGGGACTGGAACGTCAAGCACGACGGCGCCGGCTTCGTCACCCGGTTCGAAGTCGAGTCCGGCTTCCTGCGCAGATACCCGGTCCAGCAGGCAGGCGGACGGACGATCCTCGAACTGTGGGTACCGGCCGAGGAACTGGAGGAGTTCAACGCCCACATCGTCGGCAGGATCCAGTTGGTTCACGAGTTTCACTGAGCTGAGGACACCGCCGACGGCCGAATTTCGCCCTACGGCGGCTGACCGTCTCCTGCTGTTCCTGCCTGCCGATTCGCCTCGATTACGTAAGGGCCCCGCCTCCGTTGTCGGCAATGTAAGCCGCTTGCGTTACAGAGGTAGGGAAGGGCCCCGACCGCACGGACGGCCGGGCTCTTCTCAGCCCTCACAGGGGACGGGGAGCCGTTACGGTCTGACCTCGTAACGGAGAGTGGGGGCGGGAGAGCACTGCTCCACGAGGTCGTCCAGCGCGTGGAGGAAGGCGGTGCGGGTTTCGGCCTCCTGAGCCGCCCGGATCACCTCGTCCAGGAACTCGTACGCCTGCTCGTCCGTGAGGTCGCTCAGCCAGGGAAACGCGCTGCTGTCCAGACGCCCAGGCTCTGCAAATAGGTTGCCCCATGCGAAAACTGAACATTTCCACAACAGGGTCACGCCGTGCTCCGGGCAGTAGGCCCCCTGTCCGTCCTCGATGGGGAAGTCATGCTCGCCGCTGATGCATCGCGTCATCGCGCCTCTCTCACGGAGCGCCGCAGAGCGGCCCCCTCGGTGCAGTTCCCCGGACAGACCGGACACTTCAGTGCGTGGTCATAGAGGGCCTTGTACGCCTTCTCGTACTCCTCAGTCATCGGGCCGGCTCGCACTTCAGCTCTCCCCAGACCTGCTTGCCCCACTGGTAGAGGTCCGTGCCCCAGCGCTCGGTCAGGGAATCGACCAGGACGAGACCACGGCCACGGAGCTGATCACCGTTGGAATCGGTCCGCATCATCGGGATGACCTTCGAGCGGTCGACCATCCCGAGGCGCACCCTGTTCTCCGCGGGCCGCGAGACGATCACGCGGATCGAGGCGAGACGGCCGTGGCTCACGGCATTCGAGACCAGCTCCGTGATGACCACCATGGCGTCGTCGATGTGCTCCTCCAGGCCCCAGGTGGCCAGAGCGGTCCGGACGAGCCTGCGGGCGACGGCCGCGCTCCTCGGTCCGTCCTGCGGGCAACCCGGCAGCCGCAATGGCCGCGTCCAAGTCTGTCTGCACCTCTCTCCGACCGAAGGATGCCGCCGAGGAAGTGACAGTGGGCGGGGCAGAAGACCCGACAGCGTCACCACAGCCAGCGGCAAGAACCGCCACCACAGCGGCAGTCACCGCTCGGCTGACCTTGATCACGGTGGTACGCATGCGCTCTTCTCTCGGTGCGTGGGTCGCATCAGACTGCTCGTCCGGTCTCGGTCGATGAACACTCGATTCTGGGTCTTCGCACGACGGTCACCTTGCCTGCTCAGCGAGGACTCGAACCCGTTCTCCGACGCCTGCCTGCTCGCCTTGGACGACGGCCGGAGCCCATCGTCCGCGACGGCTGGGAGAAGGCCTTCGAGGACGAGGAGCACGACAGGGTCATCACGCGCATGCTGAAGATCAAAAAGATCCGGCGCTGACCCGCCGGGGCGCCAAAAGGTGCTTGTCAGGGACGGCGTCTAGACTCGACCGGCGTCAGGCTCTGGCCAGAAGTGTCCGCCCACCGGAAGGGTATTCCGCGTCTTGATACGGATCGATTCAGTCACGAAGCGGTACCCGGACGGCACGGTGGCGGTCGACCGGCTGTCGCTGGAGATCCCCGACCGCTCGATCACCGTCCTCGTCGGACCCTCGGGGTGCGGCAAGACGACCACCCTCCGCATGATCAACCGGATGGTCGAACCCACCGAGGGAACGATCCTGCTCGACGGCGAGGACACCCGGCGGCAGCCGGTCACCACCCTGCGCCGGTCCATGGGGTACGTCATCCAGAACGCCGGGCTCTTCCAGCACCGCACGATCGTCGACAACATCGCCACCGTGCCCCGCATGCTCGGCTGGGGCAGGCAGCGGGCCCGGGAGCGGGCGGCGGAGCTGATGGAGCGGGTGGGTCTTGACCCCTCGCTGGCCAGGCGGTACCCGTACCAGCTCTCCGGCGGGCAGCAGCAGCGCGTCGGCGTGGCGCGGGCGCTCGCCGCGGACCCGCCGGTGCTGCTGATGGACGAGCCGTTCTCCGCCGTCGACCCCGTGGTGCGCAAGGGACTGCAGGACGAACTCCTGCGCATCCAGGACGAGCTGGGCAAGACCATCGTCTTCGTCACCCACGACATCGACGAGGCGATCAAACTCGGCACCATGGTCGCCGTACTGCGCGAGGGCGGCCGGCTCGCCCAGTACGCGCCGCCCGCCGAGCTGCTGTCGAAGCCCGCGGACGGGTTCGTCGAGGACTTCCTCGGCGCCGACCGCGGCATCCGGCGGCTGTCCTTCTTCCCCTCCGCCGCACTGGAGCCGACCACCGACGCGGTGATCCCGGCCGACGCCGGCGCCGGACGGATCGCCGCCACCAAGGCCGCCCACCTCCTCGTCACCGACCCCGACGGCCGCCCGCTCGGCTGGGCCGCCCGCGAGGAGCTGACCGCCGGGGAGATCAGGACCGACCGACTGCTGCCCTACGGACGGCCGTTCGTGCCCGGTGCCGACTCCCTGCGGGTCGCCCTCGACTGCGCCGTGCTCTCACCCGTCGGCTGGGCGGTCGCCGTGGACGGCGGCGGCCGGGTGACCGGCGTCGTCTCCCAGCAGACCATCGGCGAGGCGATCCGCGCCGCCCACACCGAGAGCCGGCCGGACCCGGACAAGGCAGGGGTTGCCAGGTGACCGGCTTCTTCGACATCCCCAGCGACCTCCAGCACAGCTGGGCCGGCCTGATCGGCCTGCACATGCGGGAGGCGCTGCTGCCGGTGGCCGCCGGGCTGCTCCTCGCGCTGCCGATCGCGCAGCTGTGCGGGCGCTTCCGCTGGCTGTACCCGCCCGTGCTCGGCCTGACGACCGTGCTGTACGCCGTTCCCTCCCTGGCGTTCTTCGTCGTCCTCATCGACTACACCGGCCAGACCGAACTCACGGTGATGATCCCGCTGGCCCTGTACAGCCTGGTGGTGCTGGTTCCGGCCATCGTCGACGGCGTGCGCTCGGTGCCGGACGAGACCCTCGCCGCGGCCACCGCCATGGGCTTCGGCCCCGTACGCCGTTACCTCCAGGTGCAGTTGCCCATCGCCGCGCCCGCCATCATCGCCGGGCTCCGGATCGCCACCGCGTCCAGCATCTCCCTGGTCAGCGTCGGCGCGCTGATCGGCAACCAGGGCGCCCTCGGCAACCTGCTCGCGGCCGCGCAGAAGTACGACCGGCCCGAACTCGCGGTGAACGCAGTGGTGACGATGGCCGCCCTGGCGATCCTGTGCGACGCCCTGCTGGTCCTGCTGCGGGTGCTGCTGACCCCGTGGATGCCGCGCGGCGGCACCCGTCCGAAACCCGCCGCACGGCGGGAAGAGACCACCCCGGAGGGCGCGGTCCGGTGAACGTCCTCGACTTCGTCAACGCCTTCTTCAGCGACAGTGCCCACTGGCACGGTTACGACGGCATCCCGCAGCGTTTCTGGGAGCATCTCCAGTACTCCTTGCTGGCCCTCGCCGTCGCGGCCGCCATCGGGCTCCCCGTCGGCCTGTTGACCGGCCACACCGGACGCGGCGGCAACGCGCTCGCCTTCATCGCCAACGCAGCCCGCGCCCTGCCCAGTTTCGGCCTGCTGGTCCTCGCCGTCCTGCTGATCGGCTTCGGCCTGCTGCCCGTGATGATCCCGCTGGTCGTGCTGGCCGTACCGCCGATCCTGGTGACCACCTACGAGGCGGTCCGCTCCGTCGACCCCGCCCCGGTGGACGCCGCCAGAGGCATGGGCATGCGCGAGTCGCGGGTCCTCTTCCAGGTCGAGGTGCCGGTGGCGCTTCCATTGATCCTGAGCGGTCTGCGCTCCGCCGCCATCCAGATCGTGTCGACGGCCACCATCGCCGCGTACGTCAGTCTCGGCGGGCTCGGCCGGTACATCATCGACGGGCTCTACCAGCGCGACTACGAGAAGGTGGTCGGCGGAGCCACGCTGGTGGCCGTCCTGGCGCTGCTCACCCTCGCGGTGTTCTGGGCGGCGGGACGACTGGCGGTCTCCCCCGGAGTACGCAGGCGCTGACGTTCGATCAGATGTGCGACAAACGTGACCCGGACGTTCTTGACTCACCGTAAACGGCTGGATTGGATCGGCGAATGACTTCTACCGCGAAAAGCAGCAGGTCCAGGACGAGGCACACCGGCGCGGCGGCCGTCGCGCTCACCGCCGCGGCGGCGCTGCTCGCGGGCTGTTCCTCCTCCGACGGCACCTCCGACAACCCCCTCGACGGGGAGAAGGCGGAGGCCGGCACCGTCGTCGTCGGCTCCAACAACTTCGCCGAGAGCACCCTGCTCGCCGACATCTACGGCGAGGCGCTCCGGGCCAAGGGCCTCAAGGTCGACTACAAGCACAACATCGGCAGCCGTGAGACGACGTACGGCCTGATGAAGAACGGCTCCATCACTGTCCTGCCGGAGTACAACGGTTCTCTCCTCGCCTATCTCGACCCCAAGGCCGGGCAGCAGTCGGCGGACGCCGTGAACGAGGCCGCCAAGGCCGAGCTGGACAAGTCGCTGACGCTGCTGGAGTCGTCGCCGGCCGAGGACAAGGACTCCGTCGCCGTCAACGCCGAGACGGCGAAGAAGTACGGCCTCACCGACGGGTCGACCCTCGCCGACCTCAAGGACGTCGCGCCGGAGATGGTCATCGGAGGATCGCCCGAGTTCCAGACCAGGAAGCAGGGGCTGAAGGGCCTGGAGACCGTCTACGGCCTGAAGTTCAAGTCGTTCAAGGCGCTCGACGCGGGCGGCCCGCTCACCCAGGCGGCACTCACCGGGAACGAGGTCCAGGCCGCGGACGTCTTCACCACCGACCCGACCATCGTCAAGGAGAAGTTCGTCGTCCTCAAGGACCCGGAGAACCTCTTCGGCTTCGCCAACGTCACCCCGCTGGTCCGCAAGGAGGGACTGCCCCAGGAGGGCGTGGAGGCGTTGAACGCGGTCTCCGCGAAGCTGGACACCGAGACCCTCCTCGACCTGGACGCCCAGGTGCAGCTGGAGAAGAAGGACCCGCTGGACGTGGCGAAGGCCTGGCTCAAGTCGGCCGGCCTGGACTGATCCCGCGGGGGGTGCGGCGAACGGGCCGCACCCCCCGGGCCGTTCACCGCGCCGGAGCCGCCTGCGCGATCAGCCGGTCGATCAGCGCGACCAGCACGTCCCGGCACGACTCCCGCTCCCGCGCGTCGCACAGCAGCACCGGCACGCCGTCCGGCAGCGTCAGTGCCTCCCGGATGTCCTCGACCGGGTACGGATGTTCCCCGTGGAAGCCGTTGACGGCGATCACGAACGGGATGCCCCGGCGCTCGAAGAAGTCGATCGCGGCGAAGCTGGTCTTGGGCCTGCGCACATCCACCAGGACCACCGCGCCCAGCGCGCCGACGGCCAGGTCGTTCCACATGAACCAGAACCGCTGCTGCCCCGGCGTGCCGAAGAGATACAGCACGAGGTCGTCCGAGACGGTGATCCGGCCGAAGTCCAGGGCGACCGTGGTGGCACGTTTCTCCTCGACGCCGTTCAGGTCGTCGACGTCCAGACCCGCCATGGTCAGCGGCTCCTCGGTACGCAGCGGGACGATCTCGCTGACCGAGCCGACCATGGTCGTCTTGCCCACGCCGAAGCCGCCGGCGATCAGGATCTTGACCGTGTCGGGTGCCGAACGCCCGGCGGACGTCCGAGCGGTGGTGTCAGAGCCGGCCAAGGCCCTCCCTCACTTTCTGCAGCAGATCCAGGTCCACAGTGGTGCGGTCGACGGGGTGCGGCGGGCGGACGACGATCCGGCCCGCCTCCAGCAGGTCGCACAGCATGATGACGACCACGCTCATGGGGAGGTCGAGACGCGCGGCGAGCTCGGCGACCGCCATCGGCTCGGCGCACAGCCGCAGGATCCGGGAGTGCTCGGGCTGCGGCCGGGCCGCCCCCTCGGGCTGCGGATCCGCCGTCGTCACCGTCGTGATGAGCGTGAAGTCGGCGCGGCTGGGCCGGGTCCGGCCACCGGTCAGGGTGAACGGCCGTACGAGCCGGCCCGCCGAGTCGCTTCCGCCCACCTCACACGCCGGGGTCGACGGCCGGCCCCGCGATGTCCCGCGGGGCCGCGCTGAGGTGCTCGCCGATCTTCTTCACCAGCATGTTCATCTGGTACGCCACCACGCCGACGTCCGCGCCCGGACCGGTCAGCACCACCAGGTGGGCGCCGGGACCGGCCGAGGTGAGGATCAGGTAGCTGTGCGCCATCTCGATGAGCGCCTGGCGCACCGGGCCGCCGCGGAAGTCCATGCTGACGCCCTTGCTGAGGCTCATCAGACCGGACGCGGTCGCCGCCAGGCGTTCCGCGTCGTCCCGCAGGAAGCCGGTGGACTTGCTCACCACCAGCCCGTCCTCGGAGAGCACCACGGCCTGGTTCACGTCGGCGACCCGTTCGACGAGTCCGGTCAGCAGCTGGTCCAGCTGGGTGTGGGTGGCGGGGATGGGGCGTGTCATGACGGTGTTCCTTCGTGAACGGTCGGCGGTCAGCGGTCGGCGGGCGGAGTCGGGAGCTCTGCGGGAGCGGCGGGCACGTGCGCCGGTACGGCCGCCTTGTCCGCGGCCTCCGGTGGCCCGGCCTCGTCGGTGTCGTCATCGTCCCGCGCCTGGGACGTGCCGCGCTGGAAGCCGGCGAGGGAGGAGGCGGCGTGTTCCGCGGTGAAGTCGCCGGAGTCGTCCTCGGCGTCCGGGACGGACTCCTCGCGGAGTTCGGCGGCCAGGCTGGTCTGCGGCACCCGGCGGGGGAGCGGGGTGAGCCCGTCCGGGCGGGGTGCGGGCACCGGTGCGGGGGCGGTCCGGACGGCGGTCGCCGGCCGGGGCGCCGCGGCCTGCTTCGCGCCGGCGGCCACGGTCTCCCTGTGCCCGTCGTCCGCCCGGCCGTCGACAACCCGGCCGTCGGCAGTGGGACGGTCCTCCGCGACCTCGGTGTGCGTCTCCCGCCGTCCACCGCCGGACGGCACGTCGAGCACCACGATCTCGTGCGGGATCAGCACGATCGCCGTCGTCCCGCCGTACGGCGAGGGGCGCAGGGTCACGGAGATGCCGTGCCGGTGCGCGAGCTGGGAGATCACGAACAAGCCGAGCCGGAGGTCGTCGGCGAGCGCCACCACGTCGAACTGCGGCGCCTTGGCCAACTGGGCGTTCAGGGAGGCGTAGTCGTCGTCCGACATGCCGAGGCCCCGGTCCTCGATCTCGACGGCCAGGCCCTTGGCCACCATCGACGCCCGTACCGTGACGGGGCTCGGCGCCGGCGAGTACACCGTCGCGTTGTCGATCAACTCGGCCAGCAGATGGATGACGTCGGCCACCGCGGGCGGGGCGAGCGACACCTCCTCCTCGGTGAGCACCTCCACCCGCTGGTACTCGGCGACCTCGCCGACGGCACTGCGCACGATGTCGATCAGCGCGACCGGCTCGCTCCAGGTACGGCCGGGACGCTCACCGCTGACGATGACCAGGTTCTCCTCGTACCGGCGCAACTGGCTGGCCGTGGAGTCCAGTTCGTACAGACCCTTGAGGACCTCGGGGTCGGTGTGCCGGCGCTCCAGCGCGTCGAGCTTGCTGAGCTGGAGGTTGACCAGGTTCTGGCTCTGCCGCGCGATGCCGAGGATGACCTTCTGGAAACCGCGCCGGGTGTCGGCGAGTTCGACCGCGGTGTGCACGGCCGTGCGCTGCGCGGTGTTGAACGCCTGGGCGACCTGGCCCAGTTCGTCGTGGCCGTAGTCCAGCGGGGTCGTCGCCGACTCCGCGTCGACCTTCTCGCCCCGCTCCAGCCGGGCCACCACGTCGGGCAGCCGCTCCTCGGCCAGGCCGAGGGTGGCCACCCGCAGACCGCGCAGCCGGCGGGACAGCGAGCGGGTGATGCGCCAGGACAGGCCGACGCACAGCAGCAGCGCGAGCAGTCCGGCGGCGCTCAGGGCGGCGGCCGTCAGCAGCAGGCCCCGGGCCTCGTCGGCGCTGCGGGTGAGCAGGGAGTCGGTCTGCTCCCGGATCATGGTGGCGTACTGCGGGGAGACCCGGTCCATGGCCTCGTCCCACCGCTCCCGCAGGTCCGGCATGTCGACGCTGCGCTTCTTGCCGGTGGGCGCGGTCGCGAGGATCTGGTCCTCGACCGCCTCCAGGGCACGCCACTCGGAACTCTGCAGGATCCGCTCGGTCTGGGCCTTGGTCTCGCCGCGCAGGGACGGCACGATCTGGTCGTCGACCAGCCAGCGGCGGGTGTGCACCAGCTCCGCGAAATCGCTCCAGCTCTCCGTGTCCAGGCGCCCGGAGGGCCAGGCGAGGGTGAGCCGCGCGTCCTCCTCGGAGACCAGCTCCGCCGCGTGCTCCAGCGAGACCAGCGGTCCGGCCTGCGAGGTCAGGTCACCGTCGTCGACCTGGGAGAGTTCCTGGAAGGCGTGGATCTGGTCGTCGATGATCGAGGTGTACTGGTCGAGCGCCTGCTCGGCGGTGATGTCGCTGGGCGTGTCCACCTGGTCCCGGTAGTACTCCAGACTGCCCACCGAGCCGAGCACCCCGTACATGCGGTCCGAGATGCGCGCCGGTGCCTCGGCGATCGCGTCCGCCTGACCGACCAGCTTCGCCACCGCCTCGTCGGTCCGCTTGCGCTGTGCCTCGAGGGCGGTCCGGGGGCTCTTCGGCTCGGCCAGCCAGGCGGCGGTCAGCCTGCGCTCCTGCTGCAGGGCGAGCGTGGCGTGCGTGCCCATCGCGCCGGTCGACCGGCTCAGTTCCGTCTGGGAACGCAGTTGCAGGCCCTCGGAGAACATCTGGATCGTCGTCAGGCCCCACATGCCGGCGAGGGTGACGCTGGGCACCAGGGCGAGGAGGAACAGCGAGAGACGTATGGAGCCGAGGCGGCGCCGGGCACCTGTCCGTGGAGACATCGTGGTCCTAGAGCGGTCGGATGGTGGTGGAAGTACGCACGGGAGGGCCCGTCAGCGGGTTCCGTCGGCGGCGAACCCGGCGACCGAGGCGGCGTTGGACTTCGTGACGAACGCCGGTCCGGTGAGCACGGGCGCGACCCCGCCGCCGCTGATGTTGCCGTTGGTCCGGTACAGCCACAGCGCGTCGACGGCGAGGTAGCCCTGCAGATAGGGCTGCTGGTCGACGGCGAACTGGACGTTGCCGCCGCGCACGGCGTCCACCAGGTCGTTGTTGAGGTCGAAGGTGGCGACGTCGGCCTCGCTGTCCGCCTCCGCGACGGCCTCGACCGCGGTGAGCGCGAAGTCCGCCCCGTTGGTGACCACCTCGTCGATGGTCGGGTCCTGCCGCAGCCGGGCGGTGATGATGCCGGAGACGGCGCGCATGTCGGTGCCGTCCACGTAGAGGTTCTCGGTCGTCCCGCCGAACGTCTTCTTCACGCCGGCGCAGCGGGCCTCCAGGGCAACGTTGCCACGCTCGTGGACGACGCACAGGGTGTGCTCGGCCTTCAGCTCGTCCAGCTTGTCGCCGACGGCCCGGCCCGCCACGCTCTCGTCCTGGCCGAAGAACTCCAGCAGTCCCGCCGACTTCCAGGCGTCGATACCGGAGTTGAGCCCGACCACGGGGATGTCCGCGGCCCGCGCCTCGTTGACCGGGCCCTTCATGGCGGCCGGTTTGGCCAGTGTCAGCGCGATGCCGTCGACACCGTCGCGGACCGCCTCGCGGACCAGCTCGGCCTGCCCCGCCGGGTCCGGGTCGCTCACATACGTCAGTTCGATGCCGTCCTTGGCGGCCGCCGCCTCGGCACCCCTCTTCACCCGGTCCCAGAACGCGTCGCCCTCGCTGCCGTGGGTGACCATCGCGATCCTGATCCGTCCGGCGCCGGAGGCACCCGCGCCGTCGGAGTCCGAGGAGTCGTCGGCCGAGCCGAAGGCGGAACAGCCGGTCGCCAGCAGACCGACGGCGGCGGCCAGCGCCGCCAGACGGCGTCTCGGGAGGCGTCGGGACGGGGGACGAGTGTTCATGGAGAGTGCGGACCTCGCTGTGCGGCCGAGCAAGAGCAGGGGGAGAGCACCGACGGAACCGCGGGGGCGTGCGCCGAACGGGTGACTCTCATTGGGCCGGAGCCAACCCTGTGGGACCACCGGTCGTCAAGTGAACAGCCACGTGAAGTGAGGCGATGCTGCCGCATTGTGATGAACCGTGAGTACGGCACGGTCGTTTCGCGCCACCGAACCGAACGGACGGTACGGAGTGGCTGCGGCCCTCTTCCGGGCGCCCGCCGTTCAGCGCCGGCGCAACCGCAGGGCCAGCGCGGCACCGCCGGTGAGCACCAGGACGGCGGCGGCGCCGCCCGCGAGCAGCGGGGCGGACGGCCCGGACGGGCCGGCGGCGGTGGTGTTCGCGGTGGGGATGCTCGCGGTCCCGGCGGCACGGGGCGCCGTCCTGCCTGCGGCCGGGGTGCTCGCCGTCCGGGGGCGCGGAGTCGACGAGGGGGGCGCCGAACTCTCCTCCGTCGGTTCCGCCGTTTCCTCCTTCTCCGGGAACACCACGTCCGAGCACGAGTAGTACGTGTCCGGAGTGCTGCTGTTCTGCCAGACCGTGTACAGCACCTGACGTCCCGTCCGGTCCGACGGCAGGGTCACCCGGAACCGGTAGGCGCCGTCCGTCAGCGCCGGGTCCGTCACCTCGGCGAACGGCTCCTCGGGCAGATCGGCCCAGGTGAGCGGCTTCGCCGGGTCGTAGCCGGGCTCCGTCAGATACATACGGAACGTGCCGGTGTGCGGGATCGTCGAGACGTACGTCATCGGCAGCGCCCCGCCGGGTCCCACCCGGGTGGCCGGCCAGTCCGCGCGGGCCAGGTCGAGGCCCCGGTAGGCGGGCAGTCCTCCGCTGCACAGGTGTCCGTCGGGGATCCGCCGGCGGTCCCGGCCGGCGACGTCCGCCACCCGCAGGTCGTCCCACGCGGTGAACGGCGCACCGTTCGCGGCGACGGCGGCACGACAGGCCGCCGCCCCCGCGCTGGCGCCGCCCTCGGGCGAGCAGGCCACGACCCGGCTCACCGGATCCGTCGGCGCCCCGTGGGCCCCGGCCGGCGCCGCCGCCCACAGCGGCAGCAGCAGCGGGGCGGCGAGGGCCGCCGCGAGCGCGGTGCGGTGTGCGGTCGTCCGGGGCATCCGGACCGCCTCCTTCGGCGGGCAGGGAACACGGGGAACTCTTCCGTGCAGTACGGAGCGAACGCCTGGCGCGTTCACCTCCGCGACGATGCGGGCATAGCGGCCCGTTCCTGGTCAACCGCCTTTCGGCGAGGGTGGGTTCCCGGCCGGATCGAGGGTTTCCCCCGTATCCCGGTGGCCCGCGCGATGCCTATCGTTCGACCGCGGTCGGCCCACCGGTGATCCCGGACGGACCACTGCCCGCGCCCGGCCGGCCGATTTGCCGCACGTCGATTCACCCCACGCCGCTTCGACGACAAGACGACGAAGCGAATCGATTCTCCTCCCCACACTCCGCGCTGCCCGGAGTCCCGGCACGAAAGGCACCCCCCTTGCGTACCTTCTTGAGCTCTCCCCAAGGCTCCTCTCCGAGACGGAAGCTGATATCCGTCGCCGCCCTCTCCGTCGCCCTGCTGACGGCCGCGTCCGCCCGGGCCGCCGTCGCCCAGGACGCCTCCTCCGAGGCGCCGGCCGCCCCCGCGGCCCACACCGAGGCCGCCCCGGGCACCCCGGCCGAACGGCTCATCGTCGGCTACAAGTCCGGCGCCGCCGAGGCCACGTCCGACAAGGCCGCCGCCGCGGACGCCGCCACCAAGGCCGAGCAGGCCGGAGAGGACGTCGACTTCCGGCGTCGCCTCGGCACCGGCGCCGCCCTCGTCGACCTGGGCACCGGGCCCACCGCGGCGGAGGTCGCCGACGTCGTCGCCGAGTACCGGGCCGACCCGCGGGTCGCCTACGTCGTACCGGACCGCCTCAACAAGCCGCTGGCCACCCCGAACGACACCGAGTACGGCAAGCAGTGGGACCTGTTCGAGTCCACCGCCGGCATGCGCGTGCCGGGCGCCTGGGACCTCACCACCGGCAGTGGTGTCACCGTCGCCGTCATCGACACCGGATACGTCACCCACTCCGACCTCGCCGCGAACATCGTCGGCGGCTACGACTTCATCTCCGACACCGCCGTCTCCGTCGACGGCAACGGCCGCGACAGCAACCCGGCCGACCCGGGCGACTGGTACGCGGCCGGCGAGTGCGGCCAGGCCACCGGTGGCAGCTCCTCCTGGCACGGCACCCATGTGGCGGGCACCATCGCCGCGGCCACGAACAACGGCAAGGGCGTCGCCGGCATCGCGTACGGCGCGAAGATCTCCCCGGTGCGGGTGCTCGGCAAGTGCGGCGGCTACGACTCCGACATCATCGACGCCATCACCTGGGCGTCCGGCGGCACCGTCTCCGGCGTGCCCGCCAACACCGACGTCGCCGAGGTCATCAACATGAGCCTCGGCGGGGGCGGCGCCTGCTCCACCGCCACCCAGAGCGCCATCGACGGCGCCGTGGGCCGGGGCACCACGGTGGTCGTCGCGGCCGGCAACGAGAACCGGAACGCCGCCGACTCCTCCCCGGCCAACTGCGGCAACGTCATCACCGTCGCCGCCACCGACCGCTCCGGCAACCGCGCCTCCTACTCCAACTACGGCACGATCGTGGACATCGCCGCGCCCGGCGGTGAGACCGCGACCGCGGCCAACGGCATCCTGTCCACGCTGAACTCCGGCGCCCGCACCCCGTCCACCGAGACGTACGCCTACTACCAGGGCACCAGCATGGCCACTCCGCACGTCGCGGGCCTCGCCGCGCTGATGAAGTCGGCCGACCCCGCCCTCACCCCGGCCCGGATCGAGTCGGTGATCAAGTCCAACGCCCGTGCGCTGCCCGGCACCTGCTCCGGCGGCTGCGGCGCGGGCCTGGCGGACGCCGCCAAGGCCGTCCAGGCCGTCAAGGGCGGTACGTCCACCGGCTCCACGTACTCCAGTACCACCGCCGTCGCCGTCCCGGACAACGGCTCGGCGATCGAGTCCCCGATCACGGTGAGCGGCCGCAGCGGCAACGCGCCGTCCGCCCTCCAGGTGGGTGTGGACATCACCCACACCTACCGGGGTGACCTGGTCGTCGACCTGGTGGCGCCGGACGGTTCGGTGTACCGCCTGAAGTCCGCCAGTTCCTCGGACTCCGCGGACGACGTCGACACCACCTACACGGTGAACGCGTCCGCCGAGACCGCGAACGGCACCTGGAAGCTGCGGGTGCGGGACACGGCGTCCTACGACACCGGCCGGCTCAACGGCTGGCAGTTGACCTTCTGATCCACCCCGAAAAGGGCGGGCCGGCCGGTGCGGACAGAGCACCGGTCGGCCCGCCGTTCTCTTTTGCCCCCGCACCTGACACACTTAGATACCGGACGTGCTGTTTTCTTTCGGAGAGCTCGTTCGTTTTGCCCGATGTGCACAACTCCGGTGGGATGCCCACGTGGTGAATACTGTCGTAGCGTGAGATATCGTGTACCGGGCGTGAAAACAAACAGCATGACCCGTTCCTTTCCGGCTCAGGAGTTCAGGCGATGGCGAGGCAGGTACGCGCCGAGCAGACCCGCGCGACGATCATCACGGCCGCCGCCGAGCTGTTCGACCGGCAGGGCTATGAATCGACCAGTCTCAGTGACATCGTCGAGCACGCCCAGGTCACCAAGGGGGCCCTCTACTTCCACTTCGCCGCGAAGGAGGACCTCGCCCACGCCATCCTGGAACTGCAGTCCGTGACCAGCCGCCGGCTGGCCAGGGACACCGAGATCCGGGGACACACCTCCCTGGAGGCGCTGATGCGCCTCACCTTCTGCATAGCCAGGATGTCGGCCGAGGACCCCGTCCTGCGCGCCGGACTGCGGCTCGCCACCGGCGGCACCCGGCCGCGCCCCCCGCTGAGCCATCCCTTCACCGAGTGGCTGGACATCGTCACGGCCCGGCTCCTCGGCGCCGTCAAGGAGTCCGACGTCCACCCGGACGTCGACATCGACGTCGTGGCGCACTCCCTGGTCTGCTTCTTCGTCGGCACCCGTGTCGTCGGCCGCTCCCGTGAACCCGTCGCCAGGCAGCCCCGCCGTACGGCCGAGATGTGGCAGCTCCTCATCCGGGGCCTGGTCCCCGTCACCCGGCGCGCCCGCTACCTCAGCCTGGCCGCACGGCTGGAACGGGAGATCGCGCCGGTGTGACCCGCGGTGCGCGGCGCCCGGCGCGCGTTACGGTGAGCCGCATGTCCGACCACCCCACCGCGCCCGTGATCCTCGGCGACGAGCCCGGCACCTTCCCCTACGGCGTGCTGGTCGAGCGGCACCCCGCGATCATCCGGCAGGTGCGCGAGGCCCTCCCGTACGGGCCCGAGCAGCACCGCGCGCTCGACGCCCTGCTCGCCAACTGCACCGAAGGCACGATCGAACCCCTCCCCGCCGACGCGCACGACCGGCGGCACTGGGAGACCTGGGGGATGGACACCTACGCCGGCCGCTCCTGGTACGACGTGCCGTGGCTGTGGTCGGAGAGCTGGTTCTACCGCCGACTGCTGCACGCGCTGGACCACTTCGCCCCCGGCCCCTGGCAGGGCATCGACCCGTTCCGCCCCTCCAAGCTCGCCGAACTCGACTCGCCCGCCACGGACGAGGAACTGGCCGCGCTCGACGACCTCGCCGCACGCCCGGCGGACGAACGGGCCCGCGCCCTGCTGCACGGCTCCCTGTGGGGCAACCGCGCCGACCTCGGCTTCCGGCTGTCCGCCGAGGGCGCCGAGGAGACGGCCGCCGTACCCGCCCTGGTGACCGACGACAGCGAACGGCTGTGGCCGCTGCTCGGCACCTCCGGCACGGGCACGCTGTGCCTGGTCGCCGACAACGCGGGCCGCGAACTCGTCCCGGACCTGCTGCTCGTCGCGCACCTGCTGGCGCACGGCCGTATCGCCCGGGCGGTGCTGCACGTCAAGCCGTACCCGTACTACGTCTCCGACGCCACCACCGCCGACGTCGTCGACGCGGTGCGCCGGCTCACCGGCGCCAAGGGCGCGGCGGCCGAGTACGGCCGTGGCCTGTGGGCCGCGCTCACCGACGGCCGGCTCGCCCTCCGCGCCCACCCGTTCTCCTGCTCGCCGCTGCCGTACGCGGACATGCCGGACGACCTCCGCGCGGACTTCGCCGCCGCAGCGCTCACCGTCGTCAAGGGCGACCTCAACTACCGTCGTCTGGTGGGCGACCGGTACTGGCCCCCGACCACACCGTTCGCGGAGGTCACGGCCTATTTCCCGGGACCGGTCGCCGCCCTGCGCACCCTGAAGTCCGATGTGATCACCGGACTGACCGCCGACACCGAGGCGGCGCTGATCGCGGCGGAGGAGCAGCGCTGGCGCACCAGTGGCGCCCACGCGCTGATCCAGGTCCGGACATAGGGTCCGCAATTCCCGTACGGGGCACGGTTCACGCGATGGTGTGATCATGTCCGGCCCGGTGGATGCCGCCACCGGGCCGCGGGTAGCCCCCGGCCATGACGCAGCCGTTCGAACTCCCGCACTTCTACCTGCCGCACCCCGCGCGACTCAACCCGCATGTCGACGAGGCCCGCGCCCATTCGGCCGGGTGGGCGCGCGAGATGGGCATGCTGGAGGGCAGCGGGGTCTGGGAGCAGGCCGACCTCGACGCGCACGACTACGGCCTGCTCTGCGCCTACACCCATCCCGACTGCGACGGGCCCGCCCTCTCGCTCATCACCGACTGGTACGTGTGGGTCTTCTTCTTCGACGACCACTTCCTGGAGAAGTTCAAACGCACCCAGGACCGCACCGCAGGCAAGGCCCATCTGGACCGGCTGCCGCTGTTCATGCCGCTCGACCCGGCGACCGGCGTCCCCGAACCGGAGAACCCGGTCGAGGCGGGTCTCGCCGACCTGTGGGCGCGCACCGTGCCGGCGATGTCCGCCGGCTGGCGGCGCCGGTTCGCGGTCGCCACCGAACACCTCCTCAACGAGTCCCTGTGGGAGCTGTCCAACATCAACGAGGGGCGGATCGCCAACCCCGTCGAATACATCGAGATGCGCCGCAAGGTGGGCGGCGCGCCCTGGTCCGCCGGGCTCGTGGAGTACGCGACCGCCGAAGTGCCCACCGCCGTCGCCGGAACCAGGCCGCTGAGGGTCCTGATGGAGACCTTCTCCGATGCCGTGCACCTGCGCAACGACCTCTTCTCCTACCAGCGGGAGGTCGAGGACGAGGGCGAACTCAGCAACGGCGTACTCGTCCTGGAGACCTTCTTCGGCTGCACCACCCAGGAGGCCGCCGACATCGTCAACGACGTCCTCACCTCGCGGCTGCACCAGTTCGAGCACACCGCGTTCACCGAAGTCCCCGCCGTGGCGCTGGAGAACGGGCTCACCCCGGCCGAGACCGCGGCCGTCGGGGCGTACACGAAGGGCCTGCAGGACTGGCAGTCCGGCGGCCACGAATGGCATCTGCGCTCCAGCCGCTACATGAACGAGGGCGCGCGGTCCGGCGCCCCCTGGCAGTCCCCGTCCGGCCCCGGGACGTCCGCCGCCGACGTCGGCGCACTGCTCGCCGGCGCGGGGGCCGAGAGGCTGCGCGCCCACACGCACGTGCCGTTCCAGAAGGTCGGCCCGTCGATCATCCCCGACATCCGCATGCCGTTCCCGCTGGAGCTCAGCCCCGCCCTCGACGGCGCGCGGCGGCACCTGCTGGAGTGGTCGCGGCGGACGGGCATCCTCGGCGAGGGCGTCTGGGACGAGGACAGACTCGAGAGCTGCGACCTCCCGCTGTGCGCGGCGGGACTCGATCCGGACGCCACCCAGGAGCAGCTCGACCTCGCCTCCGGCTGGCTGGCCTTCGGCACCTACGGCGACGACTACTACCCGCTCGTCTACGGCCACCGCCGCGATCTGGCCGCCGCCCGGCTGACCACGGCCCGCCTGTCGGCCTGTATGCCCCTCGACTCCGAGGAGGTCCCGCCGCCCGTCAACGCCATGGAGCGGGCGCTGATCGACCTGTGGAGGCGTACGACGGCCGGTATGACGCCCGATGAGCGCCGCCCCCTGAAGTCGGCCGTCGACACGATGACCGAGGCCTGGGTGTGGGAGCTGTCCAACCAGATCCAGAACCGTGTCCCGGACCCCGTGGACTATCTGGAGATGCGGCGCGCCACCTTCGGATCCGACCTCACCCTGGGGCTCTGCCGCGCCGGGCACGGACCGGCGGTGCCGCCGGAGGTCTACCGCAGCGGTCCCGTCCGCTCCCTGGAGAACGCGGCGATCGACTACGCCTGCCTCCTCAACGACATCTTCTCCTACCAGAAGGAGATCGAGTTCGAGGGCGAGATCCACAACGCGGTCCTCGTGGTGCAGAACTTCTTCGGCATCGACTATCCGACCGCGCTGCCCGTGGTGCAGGACCTGATGAACCAGCGCATGCGCCAGTTCGAGCACGTGGTGCAACACGAACTGCCCGTCGCCTACGACGACTTCCAGCTGTCGGACGAGGCACGGGCGATCATGCGGGGCTATGTGGCGGACCTGCGGAACTGGATGGCGGGCATCCTCAACTGGCACCGCAACGTCGCTCGCTACAAGGACGAGTACCTGTCCGGCCGGGTCCACGGCTTCCTCCCGGACCGCTCACCGGCACCGCCGGTCCTCGTCTGAAGCCCCGCACCGCCCGCACAGCCGCCGGAGGCGAACCATGGAACAGACCGCGTTGCGGCCCAGGCCGATGCCCGGCGACGGGGGCGGGGGTGACGGATCCGGGGGCGGGCCGGGCTCCGGTCCGCCCGGCCGGCCTTCCGGGCGCCGGCGCGGGCAGCGGCTGGTGACCGCGCTGCTCGGGGTGCTGGCGGGGGTGGTCCTGGTGCTCTCCGGAGCCGGGCTGGGGGCGGTGGGGGCCACGGTCGTCGGCGCGGACGGGCTCGCCGAGCTGAAGCGGCAGGCGGGAGTGCCGCCCACCGCCCCGGCCGCGGCACCGCGGTCCGTCCCGTCCACACCCGTCGCCACCAGGCTCGGCGTGGAGGTGGCCGACGACAGGAGACCCGGGGCGCTGGTCGTCGCCGTGCACGTGCCCGGCCCGGGGTCCTCGGCCGGTCTCGTACGCGGCGACGTCCTCCTCGCCTTCGGTACCACCCGTGTCGACTCGGCCGCCGACCTGGCACGCGCCGTCGCCCGGGCCCGCCCGGGCGACGAGGTGGGACTGACGGTGCGCCGTGGCAGCGGGGGCTACCAGCGGCTGACGGCCGTCCCCGGCATCGTCACGTGACCACGCGGAAGTGGCTGGTGAGCCGGCCCTCGTCGTCCAGTACATGGAAGGCGAACCCGACCGGGGCGTCCCGGTCCGCGATCTGCTCGCCCTCCCAGGGCAGTCGCAGCGTCCAGGTCACGCCCGGCCCCACCAGCACCGGGCGGCCCGCGAACGTGGTGGCGGCCGGGGTGTGGGCGTGACCGGTGATCAGCCCGGCGATCCCGGGCCGCCGCGCCAGCAGGCCGGCCAGCCGCTCGGGGTCGCGCAGCGGGTAGGAGTCGGGCAGGGGGTGGTGGAGCGGGACCGGCGGGTGGTGGAAGGCGAGCAGGGCAGGAAGGCCGTCGTCGAGCCCGTCGAGCGTCGACTCGATCCAGGCGTAGGTCTCCGTGTCCAGCTCCCCGTCGTCGCGGTCCGGGATGCTCGAGTCGCACATCAGCACCGCGCCGCCGTCCAGCACGTGCGCGCTGTTGACCGGCCCGTCGGCGGCCGGCAGGCCCAGCAGCGCCTTGCGGTACGGGGCCCGGCTGTCGTGGTTGCCCGGGCAGGTCAGCACCGGGAACGGGGCGGTCCCGTCGCGCAGTCCCAGCAGGCGGGCGGCCTCCTCGTACTCGGCCTCGGTGCCGTGGTCCGCGATGTCCCCGGTCACCAGCAGCGCGTCCGGCCGGACCGGCAGCTCCCACAGCCGGTCCCGCACCCGCCGGGCGCGCTCCGTCGCCCGCGCGGTTCCGTCCAGATGCAGATCGCTGATGTGCGCGAGTACGAGCACGGCCGTACGCCTCCCCGAGATATCTGCTAATGGTTCAATATGATCAAACCATTAGCCGTGATGGAAAGGCAATGCTCCACCCTTGGTTGTGGTGGGTCGCGGGGCGAACACCGCGAACCGGCTCGCGCCGCCCCCGCCCGCCGGGCAGGATGCTGCCCGTAACCTGCTGTCGCCCTGGGAGGCCCCCGAATGACCGGCGCCGTGCCCGCGTCCTTCACCGCCGACGACTACGAGGCCCGCATGGAGCGTGCGGCGCGGCAGGCCGCCGACGCCGGGCTCGCCGGACTGCTCGTGGCACCCGGCCCCGACCTGGTGTGGCTCACCGGCTACACCCCCACCGCCGTCACCGAGCGGCTCACCCTGCTGGTCCTGGCGGCCGGCCGGGACCCCGTGCTCGTCGTCCCCACCCTGGAGGCCCCGGACGCCGAACGCGCCCTCGGCGCCCGTTCCCTCACCCTGCGCGACTGGACCGACGGCAAGGACCCCTACGCCGCCACCGCCGCCCTGCTGGACGCGGACGGGCGGTTCGGCATCAGCGACAACGCCTGGGCCATGCACCTGCTGGGCCTGCAGAAGGCGCTGCCCGGCACCTCGTACGCCTCCCTCACCGAGGCCCTGCCGATGCTCCGCGCCGTCAAGGACGCGGCGGAGCTGGAGCTCCTGGCCGCCGCCGGGGCCGCCGCGGACGCGGCGTTCGAGGAGATCAGGCAGGTCGCCTTCGCCGGTCGCCGCGAGACCGACGTCGCCGCCGATCTCGCCGCCCTGCTGCGCCGGTTCGGACACTCCCAGGTCGACTTCACGATCGTCGCCTCCGGCCCCAACGGCGCCAACCCGCACCACGAGATCGGCGACCGCGTCATCGAACGCGGCGACATGGTCGTCCTGGACTTCGGCGGCCTCAAGGACGGTTACGGATCCGACACCTCCCGCACCGTCCACGTCGGCGAACCCACCGACGAGGAGCGCCGGGTGCACGACCTCGTGCGCGAGGCCCAGGAGGCGGGCTTTCGCGCGGTACGGCCCGGAGCCGCCTGCCAGGAGGTCGACCGCGCCGCCCGTACGGTCATCGCCGACGCCGGGTACGGGGAGCACTTCATCCACCGCACCGGGCACGGCATCGGCGTCACCACGCACGAGCCGCCCTACATGATCGAGGGCGAGGAGCGGCCCCTCGTCCCCGGCATGTGCTTCTCCGTCGAACCCGGCGTCTACCTGCCCGGCCGGTTCGGCGTGCGCATCGAGGACATCGTGACCGTGACCGAGGACGGCGGACGGCGGCTGAACAACACCGCACGGGAGATGGTCATAGTGGACTGAACGGCTCCCCTCGTCCCCTCCCTGCCTCCCCGAACGGCAACGGCGCGATCATGACCCAGGCACCGACACCCACCGCGGACACCGTCCGCCGACTCGCCCGCTCCCTGCTGAAGGACGGCGACAAGGGCGCCGGCAGGGGCGGCGGCGCGGATTCCCCCGCAGGACCCGACGTCCGGCCCGCCGCCGCGGGCGCCGATCCCGCCACCTGGTGGGTCGGCACCCGCCATGTGCTGCGCCTCGCCCCGGACCGGGAGGCGAGCGTGCGCCGCCGCCGTGAACTGCGGCTGCGCGACCTCGTCCGCCCGCACGTCCCGGTCGCGCTGCCGTCCGCCGTGGCGCACGGCGAGTGGGCCCCCGGTCTGCTCTGCACCCTGGACACCCGGCTGGCCGGCGGCACGGGGGAGGAGCACGCCGTCTCCGCCGTCGGCGAGACCGACCTGGCCGGGCTGCTCACCGGGCTGCGCGAGGTGCCGGCGCGGCAGGCGGAGACGCTCGGCGTGCCGCGCGTCCCCCCGCGCTCCCTGGAAGCCCTGCGCCGGGCCGCCGGGGAGGCCGCCGGACGCCTCGCCGAGGCCGACGAGTTCGACCCGGGCCGGCTGAACCGGCTCACCCCGCCCGCCGCGGTCCAGCTCGCCGCCCAGCCGGGTACGGCCGTCCTCGTCCACCACGCCCTCACCGGCGGGCACCTCGTGGTGAGCGCGGACGGCCGCGTACGGGGCGTCCTCGGCTGGGACGCGGCGGTGGTCGGTGACCCCGCCGAGGACATCGCGGGCCTCGCGCTCGCCGTCGGCGCCCCGGCCGCCGTACGCGCCGCCACCCTCGCCGGCTACGGCGCACGACCCTGCCTGCGCGGCCTGTGGCTGGCCCGCTGCGACTCCGTTTGCCACCTCGCCGAGGCCCTCACCGGCCGTACCACCACCCCGCCGCCGGTCCTGCGCGCCCGGCTGCGCCGCGCCTGGGAGCCGATCATGCTGGAACGCGTGACGGACCTCGGCGACGGCGACGAGGCCCCGTAGCCACGGCTGTCATTCCCGCAGCAGCACCACCGCCGACTCCGCGGGTACGTGCAGCACCCCGTCCGGGCCCGGGGTCTCCACCGGCTCCCATGCCGCGAGGACGCGCGCGTCGGGGACGCCCAGGGGGATCGCCGCCTGCCCGCCGCCGAGGTTCACCGCGACCCGGACGTCCCCCCGCCGGAAGGCCAGCCAGCGGTGCTCCTCGTCGTAGGCCACCTTGGTGTCGCCGAGGTCGGGGTCGGTGAGGTCCGGCTGCTCCTGGCGCAGGGCGAGGAGGAGCCGGTACCAGGACAGCACGCGCGCGTGGGGCTCGCGTTGCGGCTCCGACCAGTCGAGGCAGGAGCGGTCGCGGGTGGCGGGGTCCTGCGGGTCCGGCACCTCCTCCTCGGCCCAGCCGTGCGCCGCGAACTCCCGGCGCCTGCCGTCACGCACCGCCTTGGCGAGCTCCGGGTCGGTGTGGTCGGTGAAGAACTGCCAGGGCGTGCCCGCCGCCCACTCCTCGCCCATGAACAGCATGGGCGTGAAGGGAGCGGTCAGCGTGAGTGCCGCCGCGCAGGCCAGCAGCCCGGGGGAGACCAGGGCGGCCAGACGGTCCCCCTGGGCGCGGTTGCCGACCTGGTCGTGGGTCTGGCCGTAGCCGAGGAGCCGGTGCCCGGCCACCCGGTTGCGGTCCAGGGGGCGGCCGTGGCGCCGGCCCCGGAAGCCGGAGTACGTGCCGTCGTGGAAGAAGCCGCCGGTGAGCGTCTTGGCGAGGGCCGCGAACGGGGCACGCGCGAAGTCGGCGTAGTAGCCCTGCGCCTCACCGGTCAGCGCGGTGTGCAGGGCGTGGTGGAAGTCGTCGTTCCACTGTGCGTGCAGCCCGAAGCCGCCCTCCGCGCGGGGCCGGACGAGCCTGGGGTCGTTCAGGTCCGACTCGGCGATCAGGAACAGGGGACGGCCGGTATCGGCGGCGAGGGCGTCCACGGCCCCGGACAGCTCCTCCAGGAAGTGGCACGCGCGCGTGTCCGCCAGCGCGTGCACCGCGTCCAGCCGCAGTCCGTCGAACCGGTAGTCCCGCAGCCATGCCAGCGCGCTGTCCACGAGGAACGCGCGCACCTCGTCGGAGCCGGGGGCGTCCAGATTGACCGCCGCCCCCCACGGGGTGTGATGGGTGTCCGTGAAGTACGGCCCGAACAGCGGCAGGTAGTTCCCGGACGGCCCCAGATGGTTGTGCACGACGTCCAGCACGACGCCGAGCCCGAGGGCGTGGGCCCGGTCGACGAACCGTTTCAGCCCCTCGGGACCGCCGTACGGCTCATGCACCGCCCACAGCGAGACCCCCTCGTACCCCCATCCGTGCCGGCCCGGGAACGGGCACACCGGCATCAGCTCCACATGCGTCACGCCCAGCTCCGCGAGATGGCCGAGCCGCCCGGCGGCGGCGTCGAAGGTGCCCTCGCGCGTGAACGTGCCCACGTGCAGCTCGTACAGCACCGCGCCGGGCAGCGGGCGCCCCGTCCACTCCGTACGCCAGGCGAACCGGTCGTGGTCGACGACGGCGCTCAGGCCGTCCGGCCCGTCCGGCTGCCGGCGCGAACGCGGATCGGGCAGGACGGGACCGTCGTCCGGCGCGAAGCCGTACCGGGAGCCGTCGTGCGCCTCGGCCTCTCCCCGCCACCATCCCTCCCGCTCCGGGTCACGCTCCAACGCCCGTGTGACGCCGTCGCACTCGAGCGTCACTCGGCCGGCCTGTGGTGCCCACACCTCGAACTGCACGGACGGTTCCCCTTCGTCTGCTCACCGTGATGTAGCCCCTCCATCGTGCTTCATGGGAGATCAATTCGCCGGAGGATCCGCCCTTTTGCGGCAGGTGTCGCCGGGCACGCGCGCGTGCGGCCGTTTCCCCGCTTTCTGGACAGCCCGGCCGTCGCTGACCGACAATCAGCGTCGTGACGTCGTCCTTCGAGTTCCCCACGTACCCCGCGCGGCTCTCCGACGCGGAGCGCGACAAGGCGCTGAGCGTGCTGCGGGACGGCGTCGCCATGGGCCGCCTGTCCCACGACACGTTCGTCCGGCGCATGGAACTCGCGCTCGTGGCGCGCCGTTCCGACGAACTCGCCGCACTCACCGCCGACCTGCCGCAGGAAAGCCGCTTCTCGCGCCTGGTGTTCGGCACCGTGGAGGCCGTCTCCGGATTCACCGTGCGGCTGCGCCGGGCCTGGCAGGCCGAGAAGCTTCCCAAGCTGCTGCTGCCGCAGCCGGCGACCGGCCACCCCCTGCGCATAGGCCGCGATCCCGGCAGCGGGCTGCGGCTCAGCCATGAGACGGTCTCCCGCGTGCACGCCGAACTCCGCCACCAGGGCGGCCTCTGGGTGCTGCGGGACCTCGGCTCCACCAACGGCACCACGGTGAACGGGCGTCGGGTGGTCGGCGCGGCCGTCGTCCGCGAGGGCGACCAGATCGGCTTCGGGCAGATCACCTACCGGCTCGCGGCGCACTGACCCCGGCGAAATCCCCGCGATCGTCGAGGTGTTGACGTACCCCCGAAGTCGTGACTGACTGTGCGTACGCCATGCACTCCCGGTGAAACGACGGCGCCGCTTCGTGGAGGTGTGCCCTGCCGCCCCTCCCGCACTACCCGACCGTCGACGAACTGGGCGCGCGGGCCGCCGCCCTCGCCGCCCGGCATCCCCGTGACGCCCGGCTGCGCCGCGTCGGCGCCTCCCGCGCGGGCGCCCCCCTGTGGCTGCTCAGTGTCGGCCACGGCAACCGCCAGGCCCTCGTCGTCGCCGGGCCGCACGCCAACGAGCCCGCGGGCGGTGCCACCGTGCTGCGTCTGGCCGAGCGGGCCCTGGCCGACCCCCGGCTCACCGAGGGCGCCGACGTCACCTGGAACCTGCTGCTGTGCCTCGACCCCGACGGACTGCGCCGCAACGAGCGCTGGCTGACCGGCCCGTACACCCTCGGCCACCACTTCCGGAACTTCTTCCGGCCCGGCTTCCTGGAACAACCCGAATGGCTGCCCGACGGCGCCGCCGCTGCCGCACTGCCCGAGACCCGCGCCCTGCTCGCCCTCCAGGACGAACTGCGGCCCTTCCTCCAGTGCTCCCTGCACGGCGTCGACGTCGGCGGCGGCTTCGTCGAGCTCACCCGTGACCTGCCCGGCCTCGACCGGCGGGTCGCGGGCATCGCCGCCCGCCTCGGCGTCCCGCGCGAGCTCGGCGCCTACGACGCCCTGTACTGGCCCGGCCTCGGCCCCGCCGTCTACCGCATCCCGCCCCCGCGCCGCCGTGACCTCGCCGCCGCCATCACCGAGGCCGCCGTGGAGTCGACGTGGTTCCACCCGCACCGGCACGGCACCCTCACCGCGGTCGTCGAGGCACCCATGTGGGGAGTGGCGGCCGTGGCGGACGGCTCCCCGCGCACCGGCGTGGAGGCGGAGCTGCGGTCCGTCAGCCGCACCCTGCGCCAGGACACCCTGCTGCTGAGCGGCCTGACGGCCCGGATCCGGCCGTACCTCGCCGGCGTACCCGACGCGGCGCGGCTGCTCGCCCCGGTCGACGACTATCTCCTGGTCTGCCCAGGGCTCGCCGACGCGTGGGATCCCGACTGCGGGAACGATTCTGCTCATCCGCTGCCGCCCATGACCACCGCCCGCCTCGCCGCCCTGCGCCTCGCCGGACGGCGGCTGGCCCTGCGCACCGCCGGGCTGCTGCACCAGCTGGTGACGCGCGCCGGACGCGATCCGGCCGGGGCGCTGCCCGAACTGGACCGGCTGATCGACGCGCGGTGCGCCGACTTCCGGGAGGTGTTCGGGGCCCGCTGGATCGCGGTCGCGCGCCAGGCCGAGTACCAGGCGCGGGTCGTCCTCGCCGCGTTCGAGCTGGCAGGCCGCGGAGCCTTCCGTTCGGGTGAGCCGGGGTGGGGTCCGGACACCGTCGTGCCGATGCATCGGGAATGACGCACATCTCAGTGAAAGCGGTACGGGCGGGACTGCTCACCGCCCTCGTCCTGCTCGCGTGCACGGCACCCGCACGGGCCGGCGCCGGGCACTCCGCCGAGGACAGCTGGCTGATGCTCACGGTCAGTCACGGGGAGACGCCGTCCAGCGCGGAGGACGGCACCATGCTGCGGTGCGACCCGCCCCGGGGCCACCGGCACGCCGCCGACGCCTGCGCGGAGCTGACCGCGGCGGACGGGCGCATCGCCGACATCCCGGCGAGGGACGCCGTCTGCCCGATGATCTTCGCGCCGGTGACCGCCCACGCCCACGGGACGTGGCGCGGGCAGCCCGTCGAGTACACCGAAACCTTCTCGAACACCTGCCTGCTGACCGCCCGGACGGGTTCGGTCTTCGCCCTGGACACCCCGTGACGACCCAACTGCGGGCAGTCGCGCCGCCGGGGCGGCACGGGTGGGCGCAGCGGCACCCGCCCCCGCCCGGCACCGACGCACACGAGCGCCCCCGTCACCACGCCTGTTCGCGCGCCTGGCGGGCAGCCACCAGCACCGTACGGCACTGGTGCTCGACCTGATGGTCCACCGGAACCCACCGCGCGTGAAAGCGCCCCGCGAACGCGGCGCTCCAGCGCGCGACCAGCCCCTCCAGCCGAGCCGCCGCCCCCGCGTCGCTCTCCCGCAGCACCCGCCGCAGCATCGCCGCCGCCCTGAGCGGCACCCGGCGCGCGAACGCGTCCACGCTGCCCACATACGCCCGCGTGCCGTCCACGGGCGGCGTGCGGACCAGGTCGGCGGCCAGCCCCGGCACCAGCTCCAGCCCCCAGACCACCGCCCGCAGCAGCGGCCCGTCCGCGTCCTCGCCCAGCGGACGCGGACGCGCCTCCTCCAGCACCCGCCGCACCTCGCCCGCGTCCCGCAGCAACCGGTCCGCGAGACGGCGCATCGCCGCGTCCGGCGCCGGATGCGGCGCCGGGTCGTCCACCAGGCCGCCGGCCCACATCGGCACCTCGATCACCGCCGTCAGGCCGCCGTACCGGTGGGCGTGGTACCAGGTGCTGTGCCGTGCGTCGTCGGTCAGGCTCGGATAGGCGGGCGTGGTCTCCGGCACCGGCATCACATGCACCCCGGGACCGGACGCCGGCCAGCCCGCCGCGTCCGAGGCGCCCGTCTCCACCGGTATGTGCAGCTGCGCCGCCGACCTGGCGAACGGCTCCGCGAGCCCGGGCACGTCCCTCGTCAGCTGCACCCAGCTGCCGCCCAGATCGGTGCCGTGCAGGGACACCTGCAGATAGGGCCGCACCTCGTCGATGACCCCGGTCAGCGCCCGGGTCTCGGGCGGCAGCAGGCCGGGCGGCAGCACCGACGGCGCCCACTCCGGCTGCTCCGGCCCCGCGGGACGGAAGAACCCCAGGTGGTAGTCGTACAGACTGCGCGGCGACGGGGTCACATGGAGACTCGCCCCGTCGGGATCCGCGCACAGCAGGAAGTGCCACGACGTGCCGTCGCGCAGCTCCCGCTCCTGAACCGTCCGCCGGGCCAGCGCGAGCAGCGTGCCCCCGCCGGCCGGTTCGTTGGCGTGGGCGCCGGCGACCACCAGCACGGCCCGCCGCGCGTGGCCGACGGACAGCAGATGCAACGGCCGGCCCGCGCGGGACGCCCCCACCCGCCTCAGCACGCACAGACCGGGCGACCCGGCCGCCAGCGCGCGGGCGGCGGAGACCAGTTCGGCCACCGTCGGATAGCGCAGCTCCAGCAGCGGACCCACCCCCCGTCACAACCACCTGAATCCGCTCCGCGCAGTACCCCACGGCCGGAAGGCGGTGTCAAGGGCGCGGCGGGGGAGGCTCCAGGGGGCGCCCCGGGGCGTGCCGGCACCCGGTCACCACGCGGGGGCACAGCCGGTGCGGCGCGCGCCCCGCCGGGCCACGGCCGGCGTCAGTCCCCGATCCGCTCCAGCAGCGCCACGGGTGAGCGCTCGAGCAGTTCCGCCACGCGCGCGTGCCCGCTGAACTCCCGTCCCGTCTCCAGCACGTCGGCCCACCGTCCCGGCGGCAGGGGCAGGCGGGTGTCGTGCCAGCCGCCCGCCTCCGCCAGCCGGAGCGACAGACGGGTCACGGCGGTGAGCACCTCGCCGGAGCGCACGAAGGCCAGGCAGTGCGCCGCCGCGGGTCCCTCGGCGGACAGCGGTTCGTAGGCGGCCGTGTCACCGAAGACGTCCGGCCGCCGCGCCCGCAGCCGCAGCGCCGCCCGCGTGACCGCCTCCTTGCCGCTCCCGTCGCTCCCGTCGTCCGCGAACCGCACGGTCCGCCGGTTGTCCGGGTCGACCAGCGCCCGGTACTCGTGCTCCGTGCCCTGGTAGAGGTCGGGCACCCCCGGCATCGTCAGCTGGACCAGCGCCGTACCCAGTACGTTCGCCCGGACGTGCGCCTCCAGTGAGGCGCGGAACGCCGCCACCCGCTCGCCCGGCACCCCGCACGGCCCCGCCGCCACGAACCGCGCCACCGCCTCCTCGTACGGCTGCTCCTGCTCCGTCCAGCTCGTGTACAGGCCCGCCTCGCGCACATGCTTCAGCAGTGCCCCCCGCACCCGTTCCTCCTCCGCCGGGCCGAGTCCGAACACCGTCTGCCAGGCCGCCCACGCCAGCTGCGCGTCCGGCACGCCCTCGCCCGCGCGGGTGACCTCCGCCAGGACGTCCGCCCAGCGCTCCGGGCACTCCGTGAGCACGTGCAGCGCCGCCCGCACATCGGCACTGCGCTTGGTGTCGTGCGTCGAGACGACCGTCCCGGTCGACGGCCAGTCGCGCTGCACGCGCGCGCAGTACGCGTGGAACCGCTCCGGGGACACCGCCGGGTCACCGGGGTTCCCGCCCACCTCCGCCGCCGACAGCAGCGGCACATAGCGGTAGAACGCCGTGTCCTCCACGGACTTGGCCCGCAGCGCCGACGCGGTCTGCGCGAACCGCGTACGGAACTCCACGTACTCCGCCCCGTCCCCGTACCGCCCGAGCACCAGGTCCCGTACGACATCCACCGCCCCGGCCTCCTCGGGGACGGCGAAGGCGAGCCGGGCCTCGGCGGCGGCCTCCTCGGTGACGACAGCGGCCGCGTCCACGGAGGCGTAGGGGCGGTACACCTCCAGCCGTACCAGCAGCTCCTGCAGGGCGGTGCGCAGCGCCCAGGGCGCGCGGTCGCGCAGTCCGGTCTCCGGAGCGGTCGCGCACAGCCGGCCCGCCACCCGGGTCAGCCGGTCCACCTCGGTGGCGAGCTCGTGCGTGAGCACCTTGTACGCGGCCCGCCGCACGGTGGCGTCCCAGTCACCGCCCCGGTCCGTCTGCGGGGCCGCGAACCGCCGGTACTGGCCGAGCAGCTCCCCGAACCCCGCCGGGTCCGTGAACAGCCCGTCCACGTGCCGCAGGGCGTCGTAGCCGGTGGTGCCGGCGACCGGCCAGGAGGCGGGCAGCGGCTCCCCGTCGGCGAGGATCTTCTCCACCACCGTCCACCGGCCGCCCGTGGCCTCGTGCAGCCGCCGCAGATAGCCGTCGGGGTCGGCCAGCCCGTCCGGGTGGTCGACGCGCAGCCCGTCGATCACGCCCTCCCGGAGCAGCTGAAGGATCTTGGCGTGCGTGGCCTCGAACACCTCCGGATCCTCCACCCGCACCCCGATCAGCTCGGAGATGCTGAAGAACCGCCGGTAGTTCAGCTCGGTCCGCGCGAGACGCCACCACACAGGGCGGTACCACTGCGCGTCCAGCAGTTCCGGCAGCGGCAGTCCGGCCGTCCCCTCGCGCAGCGGGAACGCGTGGTCGTGGTAGCGCAGCACGTCGCCGTCCGTCCTCAGGTGGCCGGCCTCCCGGCCGAGCGGCCCACCGAGCACCGGCAGCAGCACCTGGCCGCCCTGCGCCTCCCAGTCGATGTCGAACCACCGCGCGCAGCGCGAGTCGGGGCCTTCGCGCAGCACCTCCCACAGGGCCCGGTTGTGGCGCGGGGACATCGCCATGTGGTTCGGGACGATGTCCACGATCAGCCCGAGCCCGTGCTCCCGCGCGGTGCGCGCCAGCTCCCGCAGGCCCTCCTCGCCGCCGAGCTCCTCGCGCACGCGCGTGTGGTCCACCACGTCGTAGCCGTGCGGTGAGCCGGGTACGGCCTCCAGGACGGGCGACAGATGCAGATGGGACACGCCGAGCGAGGCCACGTACGGCACGGCGCCGGCCGCCGCCCCGAACGGGAAGCCGGGCTGCAACTGCAGCCGGTAGGTGGCCGTGGGCACCGCCGGGTCAGGTCGCTCAGAGGTCATGGGAACCTACGTACCCGCGTAGCCGCCTTTCGTGTCATCGCTCCTCCCGCCGAACCACCCGTCGCCCGGACGGGCGGCCCCGGGGTACACGTTCACACCGGCCGCTGCAGCACCGTCATGCTGCGGTCGGTCAGTGTCAGCCGGGTGCCGGCCGCCACCTTCGGACCGGTCCCCGGCGGTACGCCGTCCGCGCGGGCGGTGTCCACGACCACCTGCCACTGCCGGCCGTGGTCGACCGGCACCACGAAGTCCAGCGGCTTGGGGGAGGCGTTGAACATCAGCAGGAAGGAGTCGTCGGTGATGCGCTCCCCGCGCTGACCGGGCTCGGAGATCGCGTTGCCGTTGAGGAACACCGTCAGCGCCGACGCCCGCGCGGAGTCCCAGTCCCGCTGGGTCATCTCCGCGCCCTCGGGAGTGAACCAGGCGATGTCGGAGAGGTCGTCGTGGGTGCCCTCCACCGGCCGGCCGTGGAAGAAGCGGCGCCGCCGGAAGACCGGATGGTCCTTGCGCAGCCACACCATCGCGCGGGTGAACTCCAGCAGCTGCCGACGCGGGTCCTCCTCGCCGTCCTCCCCTCCGCCGGGCGCGGGCCAGTCCAGCCAGGCCAGCTCGTTGTCCTGGCAGTAGGCGTTGTTGTTGCCGCGCTGGGTGCGGGCCACCTCGTCGCCGTGGCTGAGCATCGGCACGCCCTGGGAGAGCATCAGCGTGGCGATGAAGTTGCGCATCTGCCGGGCCCGCAGCCGCAGCACGTCCGGATCGTCGGTCTCGCCCTCGGCCCCGCAGTTCCACGACCGGTTGTGGCTCTCGCCGTCCCGGTTGTCCTCGCCGTTGGCCTGGTTGCGCTTGTCGTTGTACGCCACCAGGTCGTGCAGCGTGAAGCCGTCGTGGCAGGTGACGAAGTTGATCGAGGCCAGCGGGCGCCGCCCGTCGTCCTGGTACAGGTCGGAGGAGCCGGTCAGCCGGGAGGCGAACTCCGCGAGCGTGCGTGGCTCGCCCCGCCACAGGTCCCGCACGGTGTCGCGGTACTTGCCGTTCCACTCGGTCCACAGCGGCGGGAAGTTGCCCACCTGGTAGCCGCCCTCGCCCACGTCCCACGGCTCGGCGATCAGTTTCACCTGGGAGACCACCGGGTCCTGCTGCACCAGGTCGAAGAACGACGACAGCCGGTCCACCTCGTGGAACTGCCGCGCGAGGGTCGCCGCCAGGTCGAAGCGGAACCCGTCGACGTGCATCTCGGTGACCCAGTACCGCAGCGAGTCCATGATCATCTGCAGTACGTGCGGGGACCGCATGAGCAGGGAGTTCCCCGTGCCCGTCGTGTCCATGTAGTAGCGGGGGTCGTCGGTCAGCCGGTAGTACGACGGGTTGTCGATGCCCTTGAGGGACAGCGTGGGACCCAGGTGGTTGCCCTCGGCGGTGTGGTTGTAGACCACGTCGAGGATCACCTCGATCCCGGCCTCGTGCAGCGCCTTCACCGCCGACTTGAACTCCAGCACCTGCTGGCCCCGGTCGCCCCAGGACGCGTAGGCGTTGTGCGGGGCGAAGAAGCCGATCGTGTTGTAGCCCCAGTAGTTGTTCAGGCCCATGTCCACCAGACGGTGGTCGTTGACGAACTGGTGCACCGGCATCAGCTCCAGCGCCGTCACTCCCAGCCCGGTCAGATGCTCGATCACCGCCGGGTGCGCGAGGCCCGCGTAGGTGCCGCGCAGCTCCTCCGGCAGCCCCGGGTGGCGCATGGTGAGGCCCTTGACGTGGGCCTCGTAGATCACCGTGTGGTGGTACTCCGTACGGGGCAGCCGGTCGTCGCCCCAGTCGAAGTACGGATTGACCACGACCGACGTCATCGTGTGCGGCGCCGAGTCGAGGTCGTTGCGCCGGTCGCGGTCGTCGAAGTGGTAGCCGTACACCTCCTCGCCCCACCGGACCGCCCCGCCGATCGCACGCGCGTACGGGTCGAGCAGCAGCTTCGCCGAATTGCAGCGCAGCCCCCGCTCGGGGGCGTACGGCCCGTGCACACGGAAGCCGTACCGCTGCCCGGGCATGACCCCGGGCACGTACGCGTGCCGCACGAACGCGTCACTCTCGCGCAGTTCGACCGCGGTCTCGGAGCCGTCGTCGTGCAGCAGACACAGCTCCACTCGGTCCGCGGCCTCCGTGAAGACCGCGAAATTCGTTCCGGCGCCGTCGTACGTGGCACCGAGCGGATACGCCTCGCCAGGCCAGACCTGCATGGATACGACTCTTTCAGGTGTACGGCGCCGGTGGGGCGCCTTGGCTCCGAGTGTTTCCGTGTCTTCCCGAAAGGGTGGGAACCACCTTCTACCCAGGTCCCCGGGTCCGATGACCCGTGCCCGCCGCCGATCCCGCTATGAATCCGATCACTCCCGGGGGCCCTCCGGGCGGAACGGTCCCGTGAATGCGGGAAGTTGAGCAACGACCCTGTCCATCGGGCTGCACCGTGCGCCGCTGGCGGAGTACTCTCCTTGATCGTCGGGACGGGAGTGCTCGGGGGAGCGGAAGGCGGTAAGCGGGTGGGCGCGGGAGGGCTGGAACTGCCCCCTGGTGACGACGGTCACGAGGGGAGCAGTTCCACGGACGTCCCGCCCGGTGCGGTGTCCCTGGCACGGCCGATGGACGCGGGCTCGATCGGGCCGGAGCTGGACTGGGGCGCCGACGCCTGGCGCGAGGTGCGCACCCGTGCCCAGCGGGCCGGCCGCGCCTACATCTGGCTGAACCTCGTCGAGCAGCGGCTGCGCGCGGTCGTGGCCGCCGTCCTGCGCCCCATCTACGAGCCCGTGCACGGCGACGACTGGGTGGTCGCCGCCGCCGGGCCCGCCGGGCAGGAGTGGGTGCAGCGCGCGGTCGCGGTGCGCGAGGTCAGCCGCCGCAAGGGCTATCTGCTCGACCCGGCCGACGACAACGTCCTGTCCTTCCTCACGCTGCCGCAGCTGCGCGAGCTGATGGTGGCGCACTGGCCCTGCTTCGAGCCGTACTTCGACGACCGCCGGGACGTCGAACTCGCCCTGGACGAGCTGGAGGTCACCAGGAACGTCGTCTCCCGCAACCGCGCGCTGTCCGAGGCCGTCCTCGGCCAGGCCGAGCGGGCCTCCGCGCGGCTGCTGGAGATGCTCGGCGCCGGCGGCGACGTGCCCTCCTCGCGCCGGCTGCCCATCGACGCGGTCGAGGACCTGGTCGGCGACCGGTACGCCGACGTGGTCGCCGTCCACCCGGACCGGGTGCGGCTGCTGCGCCAGTTCCCGGCCGAGGACATCTTCGGCGGGGCCCGCCGGCTCGACGCCCTCGGCATCGGCCTCAACCTGCTGGTGCAGAACTTCTCCGGGCGCCGTCTGGTGCGGCTGGCGGAGTCCGGCTGCCGGGTGCGGCTGCTGTTCCTGAACCCGGCCTCCAGCGCGGTCAAGCGCCGCGAGCGCGAACTCGGCCTCAAGCGCGGCGAGCTCGGCCGCAGCGTCGAGATGAACATCCTGCACATGCGCCGCGTCCGGTCCCGGCTGCACGACCCCGGCGCCTTCGAGATCCAGGTCTACGACGAGACGCCCCGCTGCACCGCCTACCTCGTGGACGGGGACGGGTCGGACGGCGTCGCGGTCGTGCAGAACCACCTGCGCCGGGCCCGGGGCATGGAGGCGCCGGTGCTGGTCCTGCGTAACGGGAACAAAGTGGTCAAGCCGGGCGAAATCGAGGAAGGCGGGCTGTTTCCCACCTACCGCGAGGAGTTCGAGCTGATGTGGACGGATTCGCGACCGGTGTCGTGAACGCCCCGGGCCGGGCCCGGTAAGCGGAACGCGATCCTCTGATTGTCAGTGGTGCGTGCGAAGGTGGGAACCACTGGGGGAACGCACCACACAGAAGGGGGACGGCCCATGGGCTGGCACCGGGAGCTGCTGATCGGCTTCGACCTGGAGACGACGGGTACCGATCCGTGCGAGGCACGGATCGTCACGGGGGCCGTGATCGAGGTCAGGGCGGGGGAGCCGCTGGACCGCCGGGAGTGGCTGGCCGACCCGGGCGTGCCGATCCCCAAGGACGCGGTGGCGGTGCACGGCATCAGCACCGAGCGGGCGACCGCCGAGGGCAGCCCCGCCGACCGGGTCGCCGACGCCATCGCCGGCACCCTCACCACCTACTGGAAGACGGGCGTCCCGGTCGTCGCCTACAACGCGGCCTTCGATCTGACGCTGCTCTCCGCCGAGCTGCGGCGGTACGGACTGCCGTCGCTGCGTGACCGTCTGGGCGGCGTGGACCCCGCCCCGGTCATCGACCCGTACACCATCGACCGTTCCGTCGACCGCTACCGGCGCGGCAAGCGCAACCTCGAAGCGGTCTGCGCGGAGTACGGCGTCGTCCTCGACTCGGCGCACGACGCGACCGCCGACGCCCTCGCCGCGGCCCGGCTGGCCTGTGCGATAGCCGGCCGCCACCCCGAGGTCGCGGCCCTCGGCCCGGCGGAGCTGCACCGCCGCCAGATCGAGTGGTACGCCGCCTGGGCGGCGGACTTCCAGGACTTCCTGCGCCGCAAGGGCGACGCCACCGCGGTGATCGACGGCACCTGGCCGCTGCGGGAGCCGGCGGGCGAGCGGGTCTGACCCTCCCGGCTCAGAAGGGATACCAGCGCACCGTCTCGTCCCCGTCCCGCAGCGACGCCACCCGGCGTCGGAACTCGGCCAGCGCCTCGGGATTGCCCGGCGCGTGCTGGGCGACCCAGGCGCAGCTGGCGGTCTCCCGCGCGCCGCGCAGCACCGAGCAGCCCTCCCAGGCGCGCACGTCCCAGCCGTAGGCGGCGGTGAAGGACGTGTACGCCTCGTCCGGCAGCCCGTAACGGTCGTGCGAGAGGGCCATGACCACCAGGTCGTGCTCGCGCAGATCGGCCGAGAAGGTCTCCAGGTCGACCAGGACCGGTCCGTCCGGCCCGATGTGCACATTGCGGGGCAGCGCGTCCCCGTGGACGGGGCCCGGCGGAAGCCGGGGCGTCAGTGCCGCCGCGGCCGACGCGAAGCCGTCACGCCGCTCGCGCAGATACGCCGCGTCCACGGGGTCGATCGCGTCGCCCGCCAGCCGCAGCCAGCGTTCCACACCGCCCAGCAGCTCGCGGGGCGGAAGTCCGAAGGGGGGAGTGGGCAGTGCGTGGACCAGCCGCAGCAGTTCGGCCAGATCCCGTGGTCCGGCGGGCCGTACCGCCTCCGGCAGCCGGTGCCACACGGTCACCGGGTGGCCGTCGACCAGCAGCGCCTCCGGCTCGGCCGCCCGCACCGCCGGCACACCCTCCTCCGCCAGCCACCCCGCGACGGCCAGCTCCCGGCGGGCCCGCTCCAGCAGCTCGGCGTCGCGGCCCACCTTGACGGCCAGGTCACCGGCGGCGAACACCGCGTTCTCGCCGAGGGCGAGCAGCCGCGCGTCCGCCGCCGCACCGGGCAGCACCCCCGCCGCCGCGAGTACGCCCCGCGCCCGTGCCTCGTCCATCCGTCCGCCTCCGTGTCCGTCCACGCCCGATCACCGGTCCCGTCCGACCGCCGGTATCCGGCCATCCGTCGGCCAGTGTCGCATTCGCACAGGTGGCGGCGGTGTGCGCGGTGCCTTGACGAGGCAGACCACCTTCACGACCATGACCTGGCCCACCCGCGCCGCGCAAAGGGGCTGATTCCGTGACATCGGTGACCGAGGTGAGGAGACCGGCGCCCCGCGCGCCCGGCCCGGGCCGCGAAACCGGGCGGGCCGTCGACCACGGCCCCTGGTTCCTGGTGCTGCCCGCACTGATCCCGATCCTCCTCCTCAGCGTCGGCCCGCTGCTCTACGGCGTCCTGCTGGCCTTCACCGACGCCCAGGCCGGCCGCACCGAGCCCACGCAGTGGGTCGGCACCCTCAACTTCCAGGACCTGTTGCACGACACGCTGTTCTGGGAGTCGTTCCGGATCGGCCTGGTATGGGCGGTCGGCGTGACGGTGCCGCAGTTCCTGCTGGCGCTCGGCCTCGCCCTGCTGCTCCACCAGGACCTGAAGCTGCGCTGGCTGGCCCGCGCCCTGGCGATCGTCCCCTGGGCGATGCCCGAGGTCGTCGTCGGCATCATTTGACATCCTCCACCTCTTGAAAGAGATGGATTCCAACCTGGGTGGGTCGAGGTTCACGGGTGCTCGCGCGGTTGGTGGCCGCTGTCACCCCTCCGGCACCGGCTGCACGCCGGGGGCGGGGGATCCCGCCCTGTCCTGCCGCGACGTTCACTGCCGCGTTCTCGTCGGCGTTGCAGGTGAACCCGCAGGATACGCAGACGAACTCGGCTTGGCTCTTGCGCGAGTCCTTCTCGATCCATCCGCAGGCACTGCACCGCAACGATGTGTAGGGCGCGGGTACGTCCTCGACCCGGCCCGGGGCTTTCTCTTCGGTACGCCGGCGCAGCAGGCCCCAACCTTGAGAAAGGATCGTCCGGTTGAGCCCGGCCTTCTGCCGTACCTGTGTTCCGGGTCGCTCGATGGTTCCCTTCGCCGAGCGGGTCATGGCCGTGATGTTCAGTTTCTCGAACCGGATCAGGCTGTACGTGCGGGCGAGCATGGTGCTGGTCTTCTCACACCAGTCCTTGCGCCGGTTGGTCTCACGGGCCTTGAGTCCGGCGACCTTTGCATACTCGGCGGCCTTGGCTTCGCTGCCCTTCGCGGCGCGGGCGGCCCGGCGCTGGTGCTTGCGGATCCGCGCGCGTTCCTTGGCTGTGAGCTGGGGGCAGTTCAGCCTCCGGCCGTCGGAGAGGGCGGCGGTGATTTTCACGCCCCGGTCGATGCCGATGACCCCACCTGTGGCCGGTGCCTGGACCGGCTCAGGAAGCATGGCGAAGGCGATGTGCCACTGGTTGTTGCGGAAGGTGACGCGGAACGTCTTTGCCTTCGGCAGGCCGGGGCGGGTGAGGCGGAAGCGGACCCATCCGCAACCGGGCACCTTCACCTGCGCCCAGCGACGATTGAGCTTCTGCACCGCTACCGAGCGGCCCATGACCTGCTTGCCGGTCTTGGCATTCAACTCCGGGGTGCCGTCTGGCTTGAACTCCGGGACCCTGTCGGTGCCGATGACGCGGAAGCCCTCGTACTGGAACTTCCTGCGCCAGGTCGGTGTCCCGAATCCTGAGGTGAAGCGGGCGGTTTTGGCCTTGGCGAAGTCCTTCAGGGCCTGCTGCTGCACGGCCGTGTTCCCCGCGGCGAGCCATGCGTTCTCCCGGCGGGCCTCGGTGAGCTGACGGCACTGCTCGGCGAACCCGGGCGCGGACTTCCGGCCCGGTCGCCAGTGCGCGTGCTGCTCGACGGCCAGATTCCAGACATACCGTGCGTGCGCGCAGTGCAACAGCATCTGCTCCGCCTGCGCGACCGTCGGGTACATCCGGAAACGTGCCATGCCGCCAAACGTAGATCCGCCACTCGCTTTTCTCTTCGCATCCCACCCGGTTCACCCGAACGAGCGATCCACCCCCGCCACTGCTCTCCACCGCGCACCGCCACACCCATCCCATGACCAAGCTCGCCGTTGCCCCTTCCGGAAGGCCGCATCGCCCTGAAGACGATGAGGCTCCCCATGCCCAGCTCCGTGGGAACGGACATTCGCCCCGGCCCCGAAGGGGCCGAGCGCCCTGCCCGGCGAGAGAGGTGGAAGGACAAGGTGGCCCCCCCGCGCTCCAGGAGGACTACAGCGGGGCGATCGGTCTCGACGAGCTGCGCGAGCGGCTGGAGGAGGGCGGGAACCTGGTCCTGGTCCGCTACCAGCGCTGAGCGGCACGCGGAATGCGGTTGCACGAGACGTCTCGTCTCGCCTATGGTCGGCCCATGACCAGTCCCGCTCACATCGCCATGTTCTCCATCGCCGCCCACGGGCACGTGAACCCGAGCCTCGAGGTGATCCGCGAGCTCGTGGCGCGCGGCCACCGGGTCACGTACGCGATCCCGCCGCTCCTCGCCGCGAAGGTCGCCGAGACCGGCGCCGAGCCCAAGCCGTGGAACAGCACGCTGCCCGGCCCCGACGACGACCCGGAGGCATGGGGCACCACACTGCTCGACAACGTGGAGCCGTTCCTCGACGACGCCGTGCAGGCGCTCCCGCAGCTCATCGAGGCCTACGAGGGCGACACCCCCGACCTCGTCCTGCACGACATCACCTCCTACCCGGCCCGTGTGCTCGCCCACCGCTGGGGCGTGCCCGCCGTCTCCCTCTCACCGAACCTCGTCGCCTGGGACGGGTACGAGAAGGAGATCGCCGAGCCGATGTGGGAGGGGCCGAAGAAGACCGAGCGGGGGCAGGCGTACTACGCCCGCTTCCACGCCTGGCTGGAGGAGAACGGGATCACCGAGCACCCCGATCCGTTCGTGGGCCGCCCCTCCCGCTCGATCGTCCTGATCCCCAGGGCGCTCCAGCCCCACGCCGACCGGGTCGACGAGCGGGTGCACTCCTTCGTCGGGGCCTGCCAGGGCGACCGCGGCGCCGAGGGCGACTGGCAGCGGCCCGCAGGGGCCGAGAAGGTCGTGCTCGTGTCGCTCGGGTCGTCCTTCACCAAGCAGCCTGCCTTCTACCGGGAGTGCGTCAAGGCGTTCGCGGATCTGCCGGGCTGGCACCTGGTGCTCCAGGTCGGCAAGCACGTCGGCCCCGCCGAGCTGGGGGACGTACCGGAGAACGTCGAGGTGCGGTCCTGGGTGCCGCAGCTCGCGATCCTGAGGCAGGCCGACCTGTTCGTCACCCACGCGGGGGCCGGCGGCAGCCAGGAGGGGCTGGCCACGGCCACCCCGATGATCGCCGTACCGCAGGCCGTGGACCAGTTCGGCAACGCGGACATGCTTCAGGGGCTGGGGGTGGCCCGGCATGTCCCGGCCGGCGAGGCGAACGCCGAGGTGCTGAGGGCGGCGGCCCTCGCCCTCGTCGACGACCCGGAGGTCGCACGGCGGCTGAAGGGCATCCGGGCCGACATGGCCGAGGAAGGCGGCACCCGCAGGGCGGCCGACCTCATCGAGGCGGAGCTGCCCGCGTGACTGCGGACAGTCGTGCCTCCCCCAGTGCCTGAAGGGCCTGGGAGGTACCCCCAGGGCGGCACGGGCGGGCTGGGGGTACCCCTCCGGGGGAGGTACCCCGAAGGCGCCGGGCAGCGTGACCTTCGCACCCGCGCACGAAGAAGGGCCCGGCGGGAAACCGCCGGGCCCTTGGCGCCTACCGGATCACACCGGCACCCGCTCCCCCTCGTCGTCCCGCGACACCGGCGGCGTCACCGCCACCGCCACCGCCTCCGGCGACTCGTCGTGGGTCAGATCGGGCATCCGGTGCAGCCACTTCGGCAGGTACCAGTTGCGCTCGCCGAGCAGCGCCATCACCGCGGGCAGCAGCACGCCCCGGATGATCGTCGCGTCGATGAGCACCGCCGCCGCGAGGCCGACGCCCATCTGCTTCATGGACTGCATGGACAGCGTTCCGAAGATCCCGAACACGGCGACCATGATGACCGCGGCGCTGGTGACCACGCCGGCCGTGGTGACCACCCCGTGCTGGATCGCGTCCTGTGTCGTACGGCCCCGCATCCGGGCCTCGCGGATCCGGGAGACCACGAACACGTGGTAGTCCATCGACAGGCCGAACAGGATCACGAACAGGAACAGCGGCAGCCAGGTGATGATCGCGCCGACTCCCTCCGCGCCCACCAGGGAAGCGCCCCAGCCGTGCTGGAAGACCGCCACGAGGATGCCGTACGCGGCGCCCACCGACAGCAGGTTCAGCACGATCGAGGTGATCGCGACCGTCAGCGAGCGGAACGACAGCAGCATCAGCAGGAAGGCGAAGACCACCACGAAGGCGAAGACCGGGACGACGGCTCCGACCAGCTGGTCGTTGAAGTCCTTCGAGCCGGCGATCTGCCCGGTGATCGGTGCCTCGACCCCGTCGACCTCACCGAGCGTGGCGGGCCGTACCTCGTCGCGCAGCGTGTCCAGGCTCTCGCCCGCCTTGTCCTGGTCGGAGCCGCCCACCAGCGGGACGTAGACGAACGCGACGTTCTGCTGGTCGTGCAGCTTGATCTCGACCGGGCCGCGCGAGGCCCCCGAACTGATCGCCCGCTCACGGAACTCGGCGAGCGCGGCCTTCACCTCGGGCGCGTTGATGTCGTCCGCCTTGACGACCACCTCGGCCGGCTCGGAGCCACCCGGGAAGGCGTCGTTGACCCGGTTGTACGTCTGCACGATCGGCAGCGAGTCGCCGAACTCCTGGTCCAGCGTGAGGTTCTGCGTCTTCATACCGACGGCCGGAGCGGCCACGGCCAGCAGCGCACCGGTCGCCACCACGACCGACAGCACCGGCTTGGCGAGCACCCGCTTCAGTACGGCCGTCCAGAACCGGCTGTCCGTGCTGCCGCCGGTGCGCCGCCGGCGCAGGAACGGCAGGCGGCCCTTCTCGACCCGCTCGCCCAGCAGCGAGAGGAGCGCGGGCAGGACGGTGACGGAGCCGACCATGGCGACCGCCACGACCATCAGCGAGGCCAGGCCCATCGCCTCGAACTCGGCGAGCCCGGTGAACAGCATGCCCGCCATGGCGACACACACCGTGACACCGGAGACGACGATCGCGCGGCCACTGGTGGCGGCGGCGATCCGCAGCGCGGTCTGGGCGTCCCGTCCGGCCGCCCGCTCCTCACGCTCGCGGCGCAGGTAGAACAGGCAGTAGTCGACCCCGACGGCCAGACCGACCAGCAGCATCACCGAGTTCGCGGTCTCGCTCATCGGCTGCAGATGGCTGACCAGGCCCATCAGACCCATCGTCGCCATGATCGCGGTGATCGCCAGCGCCACCGGCAGCAGCGCCGCCACCAGCGCGCCGAACGCGATCAGCAGGATGCCCAGGGCCACCGGCACCGCCGAGTACTCGGCCTTCTTGAAGTCGTCGCCGAAGGCGTCGTCGAACGTCTTCATCATGCTGGCGCCGCCGATCTCCTCGATCCGCAGCGACTCGTGGTCCTTCTGGACGTCCTTGACGGCGTTCAGCACCGGCTCGACCCGCTCACCGGCGGTGTCCGAGTCGCCGCGCATGTCGAACTGGACCAGCGCGCTGCGCCCGTCCTTCGAGATGGTGTCGCTCTCGTACGGCGAGGTGACGTCCGTGGCCTCGCCGGTCTTCTCCACCGCCGTGACGACCGCGGTGACCGCCGACCGGAACTCCTCGTCCGTGGCCGTGAGGCCCTCGCCCTTCGCCTGGACGAGCACGGTCTCACTGGCCGGCTCATCGATGCCGGCGTCCTCGATGATGCGGGCGGCGGTGCTGGTCTCTCCCTTGAGCTGATCGCTGTCGCCGACGTCGACCCGGCCCGCGGCCGAACCGAGTCCCATCGCCAGCACGACGAACAGCACCCAGATGCCGACGGCCGCCCAGCGGTGCCGGGCGCTCCAGCCGCCGGCCCGGGCGGCGAGGCCCCGCACCCGTGTTTCTCGGTTCCCCATGACGGGCTCGCTCCCTCGTGTTCGGCAGCGACCCCCTGCCGCCACCTGACCCTTTCGAAGGTATGGGCCGGATAAGCCCGTCTCGTCGTGCTCTCCGGTGAAGCTCGGAAACCCCGGCTCATCCCATCGGCGTCCATCTCCTCCCCACTGGGGAGGACAGCGGCCCCCTACACGTACCCGGGAACGTCGGGGCCGATGATCAGGGTTCCGGTGCGCCGTCGTCGTCCCGGCCCCTCCGGGGAGCACGACGGCCTCCCTAAAATGTGCTCATGGCGACGAGATACGCGGCGCTGCTGCGCGGGATCAACGTGGGCGGCAGCAGGAAACTCCCGATGGCCGACCTGCGCACTCTCATGGACGGGCTCGGTCACGAGGGGGTGCGCACCCATCTGCAGAGCGGCCAGGCCGCGTTCACCGCCACGCACGGCGACGAGGAGTCACTGGCCGCCGAGCTGTCGGCGGCGATCGAGCGGCACTTCGGCTTCGCCGTGGACGTGATCGTGCGCGATCACGCCTATCTGAAGGGGATCGTCGAGGCCTGCCCGTACCCGGCCGACGAGCTGGAGCCCAAGCAGCTCCACGTCACGTACTTCTCCGCGCCCGTCACCCCCGAGCGCTTCGCCGGGATCGACCAGGAGGCGTATCTGCCCGAGGGATTCCGCCTCGGCGACCGCGCGCTCTACCTGTACGCCGCGAACGGCCTGGGCCGCTCCAAACTCGCCGAGCACCTGGCCAGGCCCCGCCTCAACAAGGGCGTTGTCGCCACCAGCCGCAACTGGAACACGGTGCTCAAACTGGTGGAGCTCACCGGGGGCTGAGATCAGGCGCCGACCGCCGCGAGCAGCGGCACCCGGGCCTCGTCGTACCGCTCCAGCAGCACCCGCGCCACCTCCGGTGCCGGGCCCAGCACGTCCGCGAGGACGTCCGCCCCGGCCGCGCCCCGGGCGATCCGGTCCGGGAGGAAGCCGGGGGCCAGGACGTAGGGGGCGACGGCGACACGTGCGCAGCCGAGGGCACGCAGTTCGCGTACCGCCTGCTCGGTGCGGGGGAGGGACGCGGAGGCGAACGCAGGCCGCACGGCGCACCAACCGGTGTGCCGCCACTCCCGCGCGATTGCTGCGATCACTGCGATCGCCTCCGGGTCGGAGGACCCCGCCGAGGCCAGTACGACCCCGGTCGAGGACTTGTCGGCGGGCGTCAGGCCCGCCTCGTACAGCCGGCGCTCCAGCGCCGACACCAGCAGCGGGGAGGGGCCCAGCACCTCGGCCTGGCGGATCCGCAGCCGCGGCGGGGCCTGAGCCAGCACCGCGGGGATGTCCGCCTTGGCGTGGAAGGCGCGGGTCAGCAGCAGCGGGAGGGCGACCACATCGCGGACGCCCTCCGTGTCCAGGGACTCCAGCACCCCTTTGACGGACGGGACGTTGAAGTCCAGGAACCCGGTCTCCACGCGCAGCCCCGGCCGCAGCGACCGCACCCGCCGCACCAGGGCGTGCACGGTCGCGGCGTGCCGCGGATCGCGGCTGCCGTGGGCGACGACGAGAAGTACCGGACGGCGCATGGTGTCCCTCAGCTCTTCACCAGCAGACCGCGGCTGCGCAGCACCCACCGCTCCAGCGGGCTGAAGATCAGCAGGTCGATGGCGATACCGACGGTCAGGATCAGCAGGATGGCCTCGAACACCATGGCCATGTCGCTGGCGTTGCGGCCGTTCTCCAGGAGCTGGCCGAGGCCCACACCGAGGTCCGGGAAGGACGCGATGATCTCCGCGGCCATCAGCGAACGCCAGGAGAACGCCCAGCCCTGCTTCAGACCCGCCACATAGCCCGGCAGCGCGGCCGGCAGCACGATGTGCCAGGTTCCCTTCAGCCCCGTCGCGCCCAGCGTGCGCCCGGCCCGCAGGAACAGCGGGGGCACCTGGTCGACGCCGGAGACCAGGCCGTTGGCGATCGAGGGGACCGCGCCCAGCAGGATGACGGCGTACATCATCTGGTTGTTCAGACCCAGCCAGATCACCGCCGGCGGCACCCACGCCACCGACGGCAGCGACTGCAGACCGGACAGGATCGGCCCGATCGCCGCGCGCACGAACTTCACCCGCGCCACCAGCAGCCCCAGCGGGGTGCCGATCAGCAGCGCGAAGAAGAAGCCGAGCAGACCGCGCGAGACACTGGTCCAGATGTAGCCGAGCAGCTCGCCCTGGAGCCACGCCTCACGGAGGACGTCCCACACCGCGCCGGGCGAGGGCAGCTTGGTCGGATCGTCGACGATCTCGAACGACACCAGGGCCTGCCACACCGCCAGCACCAGGGCGACGGCGGTGACCGGCGGCAGGATCTTCTCCACGAAGGTCTGCCGCAGCGGCTTGCGTCCGGTCTGCACCGTCTCCAGTGCGTCGAGGCCCGCCTCCAGACCGGCGAGGTCGCCCCCGTCCTTGTCCTTCGCGGTCGTCTCAGTGCTGGCCATGACGGCGGATCTCCCCACGGAGTTCTTCGGTGATCTCGACGGACAGTTCCGCCACGGCGGTGTCCTCGATACGGCGCGGATGCGCAATGCCCACCGTCCACTCGCGGGCGATCCGGCCCGGACGGGAGGAGAGCAGCACCACCCGCTGCGCGAGCCGGACCGCCTCGCGCACGTTGTGCGTGACGAACAGGACGGACAGCTGAGTCTCGCGCCAGATCCGGGTCAGCTCGTCGTGCAGCACGTCCCGCGTGATGGCGTCCAGCGCCGCGAACGGCTCGTCCATCAGCAGCAGCCGGCTGTCCTGGGCGATCGCCCGCGCCAGCGCCACGCGCTGCCGCATACCGCCGGACAGCTCGTGCACCCGCTTGCCGTGCGCGCCCTTCAGCCGGACGAGCTCCAGCAGCTCCTCGGCCCGTTCGCGGCGCTCGTTCTTCTGAACGCCCCGCAGCTTCAGGGCGAGTTCGATGTTCTTGCCCGCGGTCAGCCACGGGAAGAGGGCGTGCTCCTGGAACATCAGGGCCGGCCGGCCGTCCGTGCTGATCGTGCCGGCCGTGGGGCGGTCGAGCCCCGCGACCAGGTTGAGCAGCGTGGACTTGCCGCAGCCCGAGGCACCCAGGAGGGTGACGAACTCACCGGGCGCGACATCGAGGGTGATGTCGTCCAGCACGAGCTGCTGTCCGGCGGGGCCCGCGAACGACTTCGAGACATGCTCGATCCGGGCGGCGTGCGTGGCCGCCTCGGTGCCGTCGGCGGCCTTGGCGAGGGTCGTGGCCATGGTCGTCACCTCCTGGGAACTCTTCGGGATCCGGGCTTACTTGATGCCGAGTCCGGCGTCGTCGACGGCGGGCTCACCGGCGGCCTTCAGGACCTTGTCGAGCAGCGTGAGGTCGTAGATGCCGTCCAGGTCGGGCTGCTCCAGCAGACCCGCCTTCACGGCGTGCTCCGCCTGGGCGTCGAGGGTGGCGGCCAGCGGGTCGTCGGTGAACCTGATCGACTCCCACGCCGGGTCGAGCACCTCGGCGGGCAGCGCCTTGCCGGAGTCGGCCTCCAGCTGCTCGTTGGCAGCGGTCTTCGCCTCGTCCGGGTGGGCGTTGATCCACCGGTTGGCCCCGACGGACGCCCTCAGCACCGCCTCGACGGCCTTCGGGTGCTCCGCCAGGAACTCCTGGCGCACGATGATGTTCGTGATCACGAACTTCTCGTCCGGCCACAGGGACGCCTCGTCCAGCAGCACCTTGCCGCCCTCCGCGACCAGCTTCGACGCGGTCGGCTCCGGCACCCAGGCACCGTCGACCGACCCGGCCTTGAACGCGTCCGGGGTGACCTTGTTGTCGCTGCGGACGACCGTGACGTCGCCCTTGCCGCTCTGGGCGTCGACCTTCCAGCCCTGCTCGGCCACCCAGTTGAGGAACGCCACGTCCTGGGTGTTGCCCAGCTGCGGGGTCGCGATCCGCTTGCCCCTGACGTCCTTCAGGGACTTCACCTTGCCCGGGTTCACCACGAGCTTCACCCCGCCGGACGCCGAACCGCCGATGATCCGCAGGTTCTTGCCGCCCGACTTGGTGTAGCCGTTGATGGCGGGGGAGGGGCCGATGAAGCCGATGTCGATGGAACCGGAGTTGAGCGCCTCGATCTCCGACGGTCCCGCGTTGAAGATCGCGTACTTCGCCTCAGTGGCGCCGAGTTCCTTCTGGAACAGGCCCTTCTTGTTGCCCACCAGCGCGGTGCCGTGAGTGAGGTTGCCGAAGTAGCCGATCCTGACGGAGTCGAGACCGTCGATCTTCTTCGCCCCGGCGGCGACCTTCACGGTGTCGTCGTCCTCGGCCTGGGAGCCGTAGCCGCAGGCGGCCAGGGTGAGCAGTGGAAGCACGGCTATGACCGTGAGGGTACGGCGCAGGGTGGTCGTGGCAGGCACGGGAGGTGTTCCTCTCGCAAGGCCCGGCGGTCGCGGTCCTGGTCTCTCAGGCCGTGGCCGGGAAGTCGGCGGGTTTTCGTCTACGGCGGTGGGGGGTGAGGGCGCGCGAGCGGTGCGCGTACGTCATCGCACACATCGGGCCACCCCGCCCTGCCCGCTGCCGAGGGCACCGCTGCCAACGCGGCCGCCCTCCTTCGCGAACTCGGAGTAGAAGTCGGTGGGGTTCATGCTCAGAAGTCCCACCCGTCGTCGTCGGCCTCGTCCTTGACGGGCTCCGGTGCGGCGAAGGACTCGCCGACCATGCCCGCGGTGAGCGTGGTGCCGTCGCTGGGGTCGATGAGGATGAACGAACCGGTGCGCCGCGAGTCCGCGTAGGAGTCGGCGGGCAGCGGCTCGGCGGTACGGATCTTCACCCGGCCGATGTCGTTGGCGCCGAGGGTGCCGGGGTGCGGGTGCAGCGACAGGTCGTCCAGCGTCAGCCGGGACGGGATGTCCTTCACGATCGCCTTGACGGTGCGGGTGCCGTGCTTGAGCAGCACCCGGTGGCCGACGGTCAGCGGCTGGTCGGCGACATGGCACACGGTGGCCTCGACGTCCTGCGAGGTGGCCGGCGCGTCCTTGCTGGGGACGAGCAGGTCACCGCGGGAGATGTCGATGTCGTCGGCCAGCAGCAGCGTCACCGACTGCGGAGTCCAGGCGATGTCGACCGGCTTGCCCAGCAGGTCGATCCCCGTGACCGTCGTCGTCCGCCCGGACGGCAGCACGGTCACCGCGTCGCCCACCCGGAACGTGCCCGCGGCGATCTGCCCCGCGTAGCCCCGGTAGTCGGGGTGCTCGGCGCTCTGCGGCCGGATCACGTACTGCACGGGCAGCCGCGCGTGGCAGTGCGCCAGGTCGTGACTGACCGGGACGGTCTCCAGGTGCTCCAGCACCGTCGGGCCGCCGTACCAGTCCATGTGCGCGGACGGCTCCACCACGTTGTCGCCGATCAGCGCCGAGATCGGGATCGCGGTGACCTCGGGGACGCCCAGCTCGGTCGCGTACGCCGTGAACTCCTCGGCGATCGCGGCGAACACCGCCTCCCGGTAGTCGACCAGGTCCATCTTGTTCACGGCGAGGACCACGTGCGGCACCCGCAGCAGGGCGGCGATGGCGGCGTGCCGGCGGGTCTGCTCGACGACACCGTTGCGGGCGTCGACCAGGACCACGGTCAGCTCGGCCGTGGAGGCGCCGGTGACCATGTTCCGCGTGTACTGCACATGGCCCGGGGTGTCGGCGAGGATGAACCGGCGCCGGGGCGTGGCGAAGTAGCGGTAGGCCACGTCGATGGTGATGCCCTGCTCCCGCTCGGCCCGCAGGCCGTCGGTGAGCAGCGCGAGGTCGGGCGCCTCCTGCCCGCGGCTGGCCGACGCCCGCTCCACGGCCTCCAGTTGGTCGGTGAGGACCGACTTGGAGTCGTGCAGCAGCCGGCCCACCAGCGTGGACTTGCCGTCGTCGACGGAACCGGCGGTGGCGAACCGCAGCAGAGTGGTTGCCGCCAACTGCTCGACTGGCGTCATGCGTAATCCCTTTGCTACATTCCGTGGCGACCGCCGGGTCGGCGGTTTCGGCCTGTGGAGCTGATGTAAGACCTCGGCTCGGGTTCGTCCCGGGGGCTGTCGGCGGTGAAGCGGGAAGCCCGGTGAGCGATCGCCGGATTCTGTGGTCTGCGGGCGGCAGAAGAGGCCGGGTCTAGAAGTACCCCTCTCGCTTGCGGTCTTCCATAGCCGCCTCGGAGAGCTTGTCGTCGGCTCGCGTCGCACCGCGCTCGGTGAGGCGCGAGGCGGCGATCTCGGTGATCACCTTCTCGATGGTGTCGGCGTCGGAGTCCACCGCGCCGGTGCAGGACATGTCGCCCACGGTGCGGTAGCGCACGAGCCGCTTCTCGACGGTCTCGCCGTCCTTCGGGCCGCCCCACTCACCGGCGGTCAGCCACATGCCGCCGCGGGCGAACACCTCGCGCTCGTGCGCGTAGTAGATCTGCGGCAGCTCGATGCCCTCGCGGGCGATGTACTGCCACACGTCCAGCTCGGTCCAGTTGGACAGCGGGAACACGCGGACGTGCTCACCGGGGGCGTGCCGGCCGTTGTACAGGTTCCACAGCTCGGGGCGCTGGCGACGCGGGTCCCACTGGGAGAACTCGTCGCGCAGCGAGAACACCCGCTCCTTCGCGCGGGCCTTCTCCTCGTCGCGGCGCCCGCCGCCGAAGACGGCGTCGAACTTCTCGCTCTGGATCTTCTCGGTGAGCGGCACGGTCTGCAGCGGGTTGCGGGTGCCGTCCGGACGCTCCTTGAGCACCCCGCGGTCGATGTAGTCCTGCACGGAGGCGACGTGCAGCCGCAGCCCGTGCTCGGCGACCGTGCGGTCGCGGTAGTCGAGCACCTCGGGGAAGTTGTGCCCGGTGTCGACGTGCAGCAGCGAGAACGGGACCGGTGCCGGGGTGAACGCCTTCAGCGCCAGGTGCAGCATGAGGATGGAGTCCTTGCCGCCGGAGAACAGGATCACCGGCTTCTCGAACTCGCCCGCCACCTCGCGGAAGATGTGCACCGCCTCGGACTCGAGGGCGTCCAGGTGGGAGAGGGCGTACGGGCTGTCCGTGCCCTCCTTCACGGTGGCGACGGTCGTCATGCCAGTCCCCTTTCGCTGAGCACGGCGTACACCGACGCCGCGGACTCCTGCACGGTCTGGTTCTGGGACTCGATCCGCAGATCGGGTGTCTCGGGCTCCTCGTACGGGTCGTCCACGCCGGTCAGCCCGGTGAGTTCACCCGCGGCCTGCTTGGCGTACAGGCCCTTCACGTCACGTACGGAGCAGACCTCGACCGGGGTCGCCACATGCACCTCGACGTACGGCGTGCCGTTCGCCTCGTGCCGCTTGCGGACCGCGTCCCGGCTGTCCGCGTACGGCGCGATGACCGGGACGAGCGCGGTGACGCCGTTACGGGCGAGCAGTTCGGCGACGAAGCCGATGCGCTGCACGTTGGTGTGCCGGTCCTCGCGGGTGAAGCCGAGGCCCGCGGAGAGGAACTCGCGGATCTCGTCGCCGTCGAGCACCTCGACCCGGCGGCCCCGCTCGCGCAGCCGGCCGGCCAGTTCGTGGGCGATGGTGGTCTTGCCCGCGCTCGGCAGACCCGTGAGCCAGACGGTGGCTCCGGTCGTCACGTGGTTCTCCCTGGATATCGATGATCCGGTGGTCGTCGTCATGTCAGCCGTGCAGTCCGCACTCGGTCTTGGAGCGGCCCGCCCAGCGGCCGGCGCGGGCGTCCTCGCCCTCCAGCACCCGGCGGGTGCAGGGCGCGCAACCCACGGAGGCGTAGCCGTCCATCAGCAGCGGATTCGTGAGGACGCCGTGCTCGTCGACGTACGCTTGCACATCTTCCTGTGACCACTTCGCGATGGGGGAGATCTTCACCTTCCGCCGCTTCTCGTCCCAGCCGACGACCGGGGTGTTCGCCCGGGTCGGGGACTCGTCGCGGCGCAGGCCGGTCGCCCAGGCCACGTAGCCCTTCAGGCCCTCCTCCAGCGGCCGCACCTTGCGCAGCTTGCAGCACAGGTCGGGGTCGCGGTCGTGCAGCTTCGGGCCGTACTCCGCGTCCTGCTCGGCGACCGTCTGCCGCGGGGTCAGCGTGATGACGTTCACGTCCATCACGGCCTCCACCGCGTCCCGGGTGCCGATGGTCTCCGGGAAGTGGTAGCCGGTGTCGAGGAACACCACGTCGACGCCGGGCAGGGCGCGGGAGGCGAGGTGGGCGACCACCGCGTCCTCCATCGAGGAGGTCACGCAGAACCGCTTGCCGAAGGTCTCGGCGGCCCACCGGAGGATCTCCGGCGCGGAGGCGTCCTCCAGGTCCCGGCCCGCCTGCTCGGCCAGCGCCTTCAGGTCCTCGGTGGTGCGCTCTTCCTGAACAACCGTCATGTCCGGTCCCCTCCCGTGTCGGATCGCTCAAGTCCCCGGGCGAGCAGCCCGAGGAACTTCAGCTGAAAGGCTCGGTTGCACGCACCGCATTCCCAGGCCCCGTGGCTCTGTTCGGCCGGGCGCAGGTCCTCGTCACCGCAGTAGGGGCAGTAGAACGGCGCCGCACGCTCGCTCACGAAAGGGCCTCCTCCGACGCGCGGCCGACCCAGGCCGCGAACCGCTCGCCGTCCTCGCGCTCCTCCTGGAAGCGGTTGAGGACCCGCTCGACGTAGTCGGGCAGTTCGTCGGACGTGACCTTCAGGCCGCGGACCTTGCGCCCGAAGGACGGCTCAAGACCGAGCGCGCCGCCCAGGTGCACCTGGTAGCCGCCGACCTGGTTGCCCTCGGCGTCGGTGACCAGCTGGCCCTTGAGACCGATGTCCGCGGTCTGGATGCGGGCGCAGGCGTTCGGGCAGCCGTTGATGTTGATGGTGAGCGGCTCGTCGAAGCCGGGGAGCCGGCGCTCGAGTTCGTCGATGAGGTCGCTGCCGCGCTCCTTGGTCTCGACGATGGCGAGCTTGCAGAACTCGATGCCCGTGCAGGCCATCGTGCCGCGCCGGAAAGGCGACGGGTTGACCCGCAGGTCCAGCGCCTCCAGGCCGTCGACCAGGGAGTCGACCCGGTCCTCCGGCACGTCGAGGACGATCATCTTCTGCTCGACGGTGGTGGAGACCCGGCCGGAGCCGTGGTTCTCGGCCAGTTCGGCGACCTTGGTGAGCAGTGAGCCGTCCATGCGGCCGACGCGCGGGGCGAAACCGACGTAGAAGCGGCCGTCCTTCTGGCGGTGCACGCCGATGTGGTCGCGCCACCGCTGTGCCGGCATCTCGACGGCGGGGCCGTCGATCAGCTTGCGGCCCAGGTACTCGTCCTCCACGACCTGGCGGAACTTCTCCGGGCCCCAGTCGGCGATCAGGAACTTCAGCCGGGCGCGGTTGCGCAGCCGCCGGTAGCCGTAGTCGCGGAAGACGGAGGTCACCGCCTCCCACACGTCCGGCACGTCCGCCTCGGGCACCCAGGCGCCCAGCCGCACACCGAACTTGGGGTTGGTGGACAGACCGCCGCCGACCCACAGGTCGAAGCCGGGACCGTGCTCGGGGTGGACCACGCCGACGAAGGAGATGTCGTTGATCTCGTGCGCCACGTCGAGCAGCGGGGAGCCGCTGACCGCCGTCTTGTACTTGCGCGGCAGGTTGGAGAAGCGCGGGTCGCCGATGTAGCGGCGGGCGATCTCGTCCAGCGCCGCCGTGCCGTCGATGATCTCGTCCTCGGCGACCCCGGCGACGGGGGAGCCGAGCATGCCGCGCGGGCAGTCGCCGCACGCCTCGGTGGTGGACAGGCCGACGGACTCCAGGCGCTCCCAGATGGCGGGCACGTCCTCGATGCGCACCCAGTGGAACTGGATGTTCTGCCGGTCGGTGATGTCGGCGGTGCCGCGGGCGTAGGTCTCGGCGACCTCACCGATCGCCCGCAGCTGCTCGGTGGTGAGCCGGCCGCCCGTGATGCGCACGCGCATCATGAAGTACGTGTCCTCGAGCTCCTCCGGCTCCAGCAGACCGGTGCGCCCGCCGTCGATCCCGGGACGGCGCTGGGTGTACAGGCCCCACCAACGGAAGCGTCCACGCAGGTCGTTGGGGTCGATGGAGTCGAAGCCGCGCTTGGAGTAGATCGTCTCAATGCGTGTCCGCACATTGAGACCGTCGTCGTCCTTCTTGAACTGCTCGGCGCCGTTGAGTGGGGTCAGGTGCCCCACGGCCCACTGTCCCTCTCCGCGGTGACGGCTCACCTTGCGGCGGGGGGTCGCGGCGGCAGGCTTCTGCGCGGCGGCAGGATTCTGCGGGGTGGCGGCCATGGTTGATACGTCCTTCAAGACAGGCGGGAATGCGGCTCTGACCTGCGCGTACGCGCGCACGGGTCCAAGGTGCGCGTCATTGCGCGGGGAGTGAGACCAAGAAGGGATGTCGGGTGGTGCCGGGTGCTCTCAGCGCGCCGGACAGATGGCGCTGGACATGCGGCCGAGGTCGACGTGCCGCCGACTCACCAAGGCGGTTCCAGTTCCAGACATGACGGAAGCGTGTCACGGCGATCTGGACACAGTCCAGCTTCGTCCAAAATGCGGACACCCTTGTCTCGAAGGGAGAGACGGGGGTGTCCTTGGTCACAAGCGCCGCGGGCGATCTTGTCCGTGCTGGTCAGGCGGGGTGGGCCCCGGCCCACGGACCCGGAGTCGGAGCCTCCGGTTCGTCCTCGACCTTGGTGTCGAACAGGGTGAAGCCGCGGCGCCGGTAGTTGTCCATGGCGTGCTCGCCGTCCTTGCTGCAGGTGTGCAGCCACACCCGCGTGGTCGGCTTCAGCTCCGGCCGGCGGTCCGCCAGGTCCCAGGCGCGGGCCGTGCCGTACGACAGCAGGTGCCCGCCGAGGCGCCGCCCCCGGAAGGCGGGCAGCAGCCCGAAGTAGACGATCTCGACGGCCCCGTCCCCCTGGGCCTCCAGCTCCACGTACCCGGCCGGCGTCCCGCGGTCGTAGGCGACCCACGTCTCCACCTCGGGCCGGTCCAGGTGCTCCAGCCACCGCGCGTACGTCCAGCCCAGCCGGTCGGTCCAGCGGATGTCCCCGCCGACCGAGGCGTACAGGAAACGGCTGAACTCGGGGGAGGGCACCTCGGAGCGGACGACCCGCACGTCCCCCTCGGGCACGGCGGCCGGAAGGAGATCGGTGGGCGCGGTCTGCTCCAGGGACCAGGTGGTCACGGAGATGGTCGTCATGCCCGAAAGGGAACCATCCGACACGAGCTTCTGTCGAACGCCTGATCAAGGCGCGGACAGGCCCTAGTCCAGGGAGCGGTCCACGGACGCCAGCGGCAGGGCGAACAGCATCCGGCCGGACTGGGACCACACGTCGCCGCTCTCCTCCCAGTAGGACAGGGACGCCGCCCGGCCGCTCCAGCAGCGGTGCGTCTCGTCGGCGCCGCACCGGGTGGGACGCGCCCCGTCCGTGTCCTGCCGCCACAGCGTGCCGCGCTCGTCCGGCGTCCCGGTCATCCGGCCCAGGTACCAGCCCGACCGGTACGACAGCACGCTGCGCACATCGGTCAGCTCCGTCTCGTACACCCCCACCGGGTCCGTGTCGAGCAGACCCGCACGCTCCGGCTCGGTACTGAACGCGTACCGCCACAGCCGGGTCGGCCCGTCCTCGTCCACGGGCGCCGCCTCGTGCGTGACCAGGCTGTCGGGCGCGGTGCTGCGGTCCAGGGAGATGCCGCCCGGCCGGGGGGCGCCGGCCCCGTCCGTCCGGTAGGAGGCGACGGCCGGCAGCACGTACCGCGCTCCCGCCGCCGACCAGCCGCCGGGCACCCGCCCGACCGACGTGCCGTCCACGGTGGCCCGCTGGACCCGCTTCACGTCGTACACGTACAGCGCGCTGTCGTCCGCCGGGCCCGCGGTGACCAGCAGTTTGTCCTGGTACCAGACCATGCCGGACACGGTGGAGCCGAGCCCGCGGTAGTCGCGACCGCCGTCCACCGGAACGGTGAGCAGGGCCCAGGTGTAGCGCAGGTCGTCCGGGTCGCCGGCGTCCACGAAGGCGACGCGGGCGAGACCGTCCTCGGCCGGCGTGCCGGTGCTGCGGCTCCACCCGGAGAGGATCACCCGGTCCTCGCCCCAGCGGCCGTCGTCGTCCGCGTCCCCGGAGGTGGTGACCGCGCCGGACTGCCAGCCGTCGGTGTCGGTGCCCGGCCAGCAGTACGCGTGGGTCGCGGCGGGCTCGACCGGCAGGGTCCGCCGGTCGTCGGCCGTACAGTCCTCCGCGTCGCCCAGCGAGCCGTCGGGATCGGCGAGCACGGAACCGACACCGACCGGCCGGCCCATCCCGTCGGAGAGCCGGTCCAGCGCGTCGCGCGGCACGGGGTGCTCGGTCAGCCGCAGCGGCGCGGTCTCGGCGGACGCGGTCAGCGGCTTCAGCGCCCCGGGGTCGTCGGCGTCGGTGGCCTGGGAGGCGCTGATCATGGTGGCGGCCGCGGTCAGCGCGAGGGCGGTCCCGGCCAGCGCCGCCCGCAGCACCCTGCCCTGCCTGCGCCGGCGGTGTCTGCCGCGATGCTTCATGACGTCCTCCCGAGACGAGCCAACTGCGTCCGGTGGTCCAAGGGTTGACCGTGGAGCAGATGGGGTGGCCCGTACCGGGATGCTACGGCAGCCGGCCGGCCCGGGAGCCGAAGTCCCTGCAAATATGCGAAACAGCGACCTTCCGAGGCGCTCCCGGGCACGCCTGTGCGACCCCGCGCGGTCTTGACGGACGGGGGTCAGACATCCGGCACCGGCCGACGGCCCGGCACCGGGGCCGCCGGGAGGGGGAACAGGTCGTGGGGGTCGTCCGGGAGGACGACCTCCACCTCGGCGGTCTCCGTGAAGCGGTAGGGGCGGTGGTCCAGGAGAGGGCCCAGGTAACGGCGTACGCGGGACATCTCCGCGCGTACCGTCACCGTGCGGCCCGGGTCGCCGAAGACGTCCCGGGCGAGGTCCGCGGCACTGCGCCCCGCGCGGTGCACGGCCAGCAGGTACAGCAACCCGGCGTGCCGGGGGCTCAGTTCCCGGGTCCAGGAGCCCGCCCCGCCGGACACCTCCACCGACCGGCGGCGCGGCCCCCGAAGGTCCAGCACGATCCGGGTCGCGGCACGTGCCACCGGTTCGTCCGCCGCCCGCACCAGCCAGCCCCCGGCCAGCGGCTCCAGCGAGCAGCGGCCCAGCGCCGGCAGCCACCGCATGCCCGCCGACACCGGCTCGGGCAGCGTCAGCCGCTCCGTGTACGGCATCCCCGTCACCGCCGCCGTCCACCCCTGCCGGTCCACGACCAGCGCACGCCCGTCGATCCGGGCCAGCACCGGCGCCGCCACCGCCCGCAGCCGCTCCAGCGACCGCAGATGCGTCTCCCGCAGCCGCGCCTCGGCGAGCTTGGCCACCGAGTCGACCCACGCCAGCGTGGCCGGGTGCATCGTCTCCAGCGGCCCGCTCACATCCACCACGCCGATCAGCCGCCCGTCGCGGGGATCCGTGATCGGCGCCCCGGCACACGTCCAGGTGGCGTGCGACCGTACGAAGTGCTCGGCGGCGAACACCTGCACCGGACGCCCGGTCACCGCAGGCGTCCCCACCCCGTTGGTGCCGACGACCTCCTCGCGCCAGTCCGCGCCGATCTCGAAACCCAGCCCGTCCGCCTTGCGCAGCACCGGCGCGCTGCCCTCCCGCCACAGCACCCGGCCGTCCTCGTCGGCCACCACCATGATGTGGTGCGCGACGTCCGCGACCGACAGCAGCCCCTCCCGCAGCACCGGCAGCACCTGCCGCAGCGTCGACGACTCCCGCCGCCGCTGCACCTCCTCACGGGACAGCAGCCCACTGGGGGAGCCGTGGTCCGGGTCCACACCACTGCGCAGCATCCGCTCCCAGGACTGCCCGATCACCGGGCGGGGAGCCACGGGCGTACGCTGCCCGGAGAGCGCGGCGGAGCGGACCTCGTCGAGCACCCGCGCCGCACGCGCCGTGTCGACGGCGGCCAGCCGCGTCATGTCCATCGGCGAGAGCGCCACCGGATCCTCCCGGAGATAAGGCTGTCGGGACTCATACTGCCGTCTGCCCCCGGCGCGAACGCCCGGTACGGCCACGGCGACAACACGTTGCAACCCCTTGCAACCCTGGTGGAGAGCCCCCGGCTGTCTGAAACTTGGGCGACGCCGTCCCGAACGGCGTCCACGGCCTCACGGGGCCTGTGCGGCGGGGGTGGTGCCGTGTCGGCGCAGCACCACCCCCGCGTCATGCCTTGCGGCGACCGGGATGGTGTGCGCGACACCGGGTGCTGCTCGATGCGCGTCGGCGGCTGCCGGGTTGCGGGTGGCCGCTCGCGCGGTTCCCCGCGCCCCTCGGGCTGGTGCCCGCGCTCCTCGGCTTCAGGAGACCGGCCGAGCTCGGTCCACGATCGCTGCCAGATCCAAGGTGTGCGGCAGCGTCCCGAACGCCGCGCCCCCGTCGCCGCCCAGCCGTGCCGCACAGAACGCGTCCGCCACCTGCGGCGGCGCATACCGCGCCAGCAGCGACCCCTGGAGCACCAGCGCGAGGCGCTCCACCAGCCGCCGCGCCCGCCCCTCGACGCCCTCCAGGTCCGCCAGTTCGGTCAGCAGGTCCTTGATCGCGGCGTCCAGCCGGTGATCCGCCCCGCGCGCCCGCCCCACCTCCCGCAGATAGGCGTCCAGCGCCGCCGGCTCCCGGCGCAGCGCCCGCAGCACGTCCAGCGCCTGGACGTTCCCCGCGCCCTCCCAGACCGAGTTCAGCGGCGACTCCCGCACCAGCCGGGGCATCCCCGACTCCTCGACGTACCCGTTCCCGCCCAGGCACTCCGCCGCCTCCACCGCGAGCGGCGCGCACCGCTTGGTCACCCAGTACTTCGCCGCCGGCACCGCGATCCGCAGCAGCGCCCGCTCCTGCTCACCGCCGTCGTCGTAGGCCGCCGCCAGCCGCAGCGCCAGCGTGGTGGCCGCCTCCGACTCCAGCGCCAGATCGGCCAGCACATTGCGCATCAGCGGCTTGTCGACGAGCTTCCCGCCGAACGCCTCCCGGTACGAGCAGTGGTGCACCGCCTGCGCCACGGCCTGCCGCATCAGCCCCGCCGAGCCCAGCACACAGTCCAGCCGGGTCGCCGCCACCATCCCGATGACGGTGCCCACCCCGCGCCCCTCCTCGCCGACCCGGCGCGCCCACGTCCCGGCGAACTCGACCTCGGCGGAGGCGTTGGACCGGTTGCCCAGCTTGTCCTTGAGCCGCTGGATCAGGAACACGTTGCGGGTGCCGTCCTCCAGCACCCGCGGCACCAGGAAACACGTCAGGCCACCGGGCGCCTGCGCCAGCACCAGGAAGGCGTCCGACATCGGCGCCGAGCAGAACCACTTGTGCCCGGTCAGCTCGTACGCGCCGTCCTGGGCCAGCGGCCGCGCCGCCGTCGTGTTCGCCCGTACGTCGCTGCCGCCCTGCTTCTCCGTCAGGCCCATCCCGAACAGGGCACCGGACTTCTGCCCGGCGGGCCGCAGGGCACGGTCGTAGACCGTCGACGTCAGCCGGGGCTCCCACTCCGCCGCCAGCGCCGGGTCCGTGCGCAGGGCGGGGACCGCCGCGTGGGTCATCGACAGCGGGCAGCCGTTGCCGGCCTCGACCTGCGTCCACACCAGGAACGCCGCCGCCCGCCGCACATGTCCGCCCGGCCGCCCCCAGGCCGCCGTCAGCCCCGCCGAGACGCCCTTGCCGAGCAGCCGGTGCCAGGACGGATGGAAGTCGACCTCGTCGATCCGGTGACCGTAGCGGTCGTGGGTGCGCAGCCGCGGCGGATGCTCGTCGGCCTGCACCCCCCACTCCTGCACCTGCGCGGACCCGGCGGTCCGCCCCAGCCCCGACAGCTCGGAGCGGCCCTCGTCCCGCACGTCCGGTTCCAGATGCCGCTCGACCGCCTCCACCAGCGCCCGGTCGGCGCCGAACACGTCGTACTGCACCAGAGGGGGAGCCTGATTGGTCACGGTGTGCGTGGTGCCTGCCATGTCCACGAACGTACCCCGCGGTACGCCGGCCTCACCCGGCGATCCGGCCTGCGGGTGAGTGCGACCTGGTACGACGGATACCTTTAGGTCGTGCAGCCAGCAAGTGAATCCCCCGACGCGCCCTCCGGCCGCCTCCACCGGGCCCGGGCCCTCTACCGGAACGTCTCCAAACGCAGGACCGCCTGGCTGCTGCTGAAGGACACCGTCAACTCGTGCATGGAGTACCGCATCCTGGGCCTGGCGGCCGAGGCGGCGTTCTTCACGCTGCTGTCGGTGCCCCCACTGCTGCTCAGCATGATCGGCCTCCTCGGCTACGTCGACGCCTGGACCGGCGCCGACACCATCCAGAGCCTGCAGCGCAACCTCCTGGACGCCTCGCAGACGGTGCTGTCCGACCGGGGCGTGACGGAGATCGCGGAGCCGATCCTGCGGGACGTCACGAAGGGCGGCCGGCCCGACGTGATCTCCCTCGGCTTCCTGATCGCCGTGTGGTCGGGCTCCCGCGCGGTGAACGTCTTCATCGAGACCATCACCGTCATGTACGGCCTCGACGGCGTACGGGGCATCGTCAAGACCCGGCTGCTGGCCTTCCTGCTGTTCATCGTGGCCCTGCTGATCGGCTCCATCGCGCTGCCGCTGATGGTGGCGGGACCGGACGCGGTCGTCCGGGTGGTGCCCTGGTCGACGACGCTCGTCCAGGTCCTCTACTGGCCGGTCGTGATCCTGCTCTCCGTCGCCTTCCTGACCACGCTGTACCACGTCTCCGTGCCCGTGCGCTCCCCCTGGATCGAGGACGTGCCCGGCGCGCTGGTCGCCCTCGCGATGTGGGTGCTCGGCAGCTTCCTGCTGCGCCTCTACCTCACCAACACCGTCGAGGGCCCCACCATCTACGGTTCCCTCGCCGCCCCCGTCGCCGTACTGCTGTGGATCGGTGTGTCCGCGTTCGCCGTGCTCGTCGGCGCCGCGGTCAACGCGGCCATCGACCGGGTCTGGCCGGCCGCCGCGACGGCCGCGGCCCGCGAGGCCAACGAGCGGCTGCGGCAGGCGCAGGTCGCCGAGTACGTCGCCCGCACCGCCGCGGCCGGCGAGGTCGACCCCGACATGCCCTCCGAGTTCCCCGAACGCTGGTCCCGCTTCCTTCCCCCGGAGGACGTCACGTCACGGCTGCGCACGCACGTGAAGTCCACCCACCCGAGGAACGGGCGGACATCGGACGACGAGGAGAAGTGAGCCCGGCGGCCGGCTCACGCCTTCCAGGTCCCGGCCGCCGCCTCCTCCCGCACGAACTCCGCGAAGTCCCGCGGCTCCCGCCCCAGCACCTGCCGCACCCCGTCCTCCGGATGCGCGTTCCGGCCGTCGAGCAGCGTCTCGAACAGCCCGGTGAGGAAGGCGGCCTCCTGGGGCGGCACCCCGAAGCCGAGCAGCGCCTCGCCGTAGTCCCGCGCCGGCACCGCCCGGTACGTCAGCGGGCGGCCCGTCGCCGCGGCGATCTCCGCCACCGCCTCGCCCCAGGTCAGCAGCCGGGGCCCGGTCACGGAGAGCGTCCGCCCCGCGTACCGCTCCCCGCCCGTCACCGCGGCCACCACCACCTCCGCGATGTCCCGCACGTCCACGAACGGCTCGGCCACCTCACCCGCAGGGAACACCAGCCCCCCGGCCCGCACCTCCGCCGCCAGCGGCCCCTCGCTGAGGTTCTGCGCGAACCACGCCGCCCGTACGACCGTCCAGTCCGCGCCCGACGCCCGCAGCGCCTCCTCGGTGGGCAGCGCCTGGTCCTCGCCCCGAGCGGACAGCAGCACCAGCCGCCGTACGCCCAGACCGACCGCCGCGCCGGCCAGCTCGCCGACCGCCTCGGCGGTGCCCGGGGCGCCGACGTCCGCCGGGTGGACGAGATACGCCGCGTCGGCACCCCGCAGGGTGTCCGCCCACGTCGACCGGTCCGCCCAGTCGAACCCGGTCGCCCGCGACGCCGCCCGCACCGTCAGCCCCGCCGCCTCGGCGGCCCGCGCCACCCGGCTCCCCGTACGCCCCGTCGCGCCCGTGACGACCAGGGTCATGTCCTTCGCGCTCTTCGCGTTCTCCGTCATGCCGTCGAGTCAACTGCCCCGCGCCACGAGGAACCATCGCCGAACGGCTCATTCCCATAAGCCCGCGTCTACGCTGCTGCCATGGACGCACTCACCGGCCTGCTCGAGGGCCCCCGCGCCCGTGGCGCGTTCATGATCCGGGCGTGCTTCGACCCGCCGTGGGCGATCCGCGTGGAGGACCGCGCCCCCCTGACGGTGATGCTGCTCGTCCGCGGCGAGGCGTGGATCGTGCCGGACGGGGGAGAGCGCCTCCGACTGCGTCCCGGCGACCTCGCCGTCGCGCGCGGCCCCGACCCGTACACCTGCGCCGACGACCCGGCCACGGCCCCGCAGGCGCTGATCCTGCCCGGCGGCGAGTGCCACTACCCCGACGGACGCCCCCTCAACGGCGTCATGGACCTCGGAGTCCGCACCTGGGGCGACCGGCCGGACGGAGGGACGGTGATGCTCATCGGCACCTACCGGGTGCGGGGCGAGATCGGCGGCCGGCTCCTCGACGCGCTGCCGCCGCTGCTCTCCCTCACCACCGATGTCTGGGACTGCCCGCTCACGCCGTTCCTCGGCGAGGAGATCGTGCGCGACGCCCCCGGTCAGGAGGTCGTCCTGGACCGGCTGCTCGACCTGCTGGTCATCGCCGCGCTGCGCGCCTGGTTCGCCCGCCCGGAGGCGGAGCCGCCCGCCTGGTACCGCGCCCAGTCCGACCCGGTGGTGGGCCCGGTCGTCCGCCTGCTCCAGGACGACCCCGCCCACCCGTGGACGGTCGCCGACCTCGCCGCGAAGGCCGGCGTCTCCCGCGCCGCCCTCGCCCGCCGCTTCACCGGACTCGTCGGCGAACCCCCGATGACCTACCTCACCGGCTGGCGTCTCGCCCTCGCCGCGGACCGTCTCCGCGACACCGACGAGACCATCGGCGCGATCGCCCGCCAGGTCGGCTACGGCAGCGCGTTCGCCCTCTCCACGGCCTTCAAACGGACGTACGGCGTCAGCCCGCAGGAGTGGCGGAACCGGGCGGCATAGCATGGGGGCGTGTACAGGGAGCGGGCGTCGCGGCTGACGGGCGCGGTCGTGTGGACCAACAGCCCGTCCGGTGGCGGGGGGAACCGGGTGCTGCCCGACGGCTGCATGGACCTGCTGTGGAACGAGGGGCGCCTGCTGGTCGCGGGCCCCGACACCCACGCGCACCTCACCGAGGGCCGGCCGAGCGCCTGGGCGGGTGTCCGTTTCCGACCCGGCACCGCGCCCGCGCTGCTGGGCGTGCCCGCCCACGAACTGCGCGACCTCCGCGTCGCCCTGTCCGACCTGTGGCCGGCGGCCGACGTACGCCGCACGACCGCCCACGTGAACGCGGCGGACGACCCGGCGCACGCCCTGGAGGACCTGGCCCTGCGCCTGGCAGCGGAAACCACCCCGCCGGACCCCTTGCCCGGACTTCTCGTGGCCGCCCTCGACGCGGGCCGCCAGGTCGCCACCACCGCCGACGAACTGGGCCTGAGCGCCCGTCAGTTGCACCGCCGCGCGCTGGCCGCGTTCGGCTACGGCCCGAAGACCCTGGCCCGCATCCTCCGGATGCGCCGCGCCCTCGCCCTGGCCCGGGCGGGCGTCCCCTTCGTGGAGACGGCCACCCGGACCGGTTACGCGGACCAGGCCCATCTCTCCCGCGAGATACGGGACCTGACGGGTCTGCCGCTGGGCGAGCTACTGACCGCTCACGGCCGGCGGCGCGAACAGGTCGACGCCGTTCCCGTCCGGGTCGAGGAGGACGGCGTACCGCTGCCCCCACACCGCGTCCCACGGCTTGAGCTCGAAACGGCTCCCGGCGCCGGTCATCTCCGCGAAGAGCGTGTCGACCTCAGCGGGACTGTCGCACCGCAGCGCCAGTGAGGTCCTGCCCCCGCCCGACGGCGGCTCGAAGTCCGGGTGGAAGGACCGGACCACCTCCTCCGTGTCCAGCAACAGCCGCAGCCCGCCCGGCAGATCGGCTTCCACGTGTCCCTGTGTCTCGGCCCCCTCCGGGAAGGCGAACCCGAGCCGCCGGTAGAAGGCGACGGAGGCGGCCATGTCCGAGACGACCAGCCCGATGGCATCGAATCGTGCGCTCATGCGGCCCACCGTAGGGCCGCGCCCCTACGACGGTCTTGAAGGAATCGGACACGCCGGTCCGGACGACTCTCCTCGAACTCCTCCAGGGTGACCGGTCCCCAGCAGTCGACGAGCCCGTCCGCGTAGATGAACAGGTCGGTCAGGTGGTAGTCGAAGCTACGGATGAAGGCGTGCCGCCAGGTTCCGGGGACGCGTATCCCGTCCGCCGTGCGACAGGTGATCCGGTTGCCGATCACCCGCACATTCCGGGCCACCACCCCGGCTGCCCGGCATCGGGTTCCCGACCCCGCCGCGTAGGCTCGCGCCCATGCCCGCCCCCGCACTCCTCGTGTACACCCGCACCACCGACTACCGGCACGACTCCATCCCCGCCGGTGTCGCCGCCCTGCGCGCCCTCGGCGACTTCACCGTCGACGCCACCGAGGACCCGGCCGCCTTCGAGGAACCGCTCGGCCGCTACGCCGCCGTCGTCCTCCTCTCCACCAGCGGCGAGGTGCTCACCCCGGCCGGGCGGCAGCGGCTCGCGGCGTACGTCGAGGCGGGCGGGGGGTTCGTCGGGGTGCACGCGGCCGCCTGTACGGAGTACGACTGGCCGTACTACGGCGAACTCCTCGGTGCCCGCTTCGACAGGCACCCCGCCTTCCAGCCGGGCCGCGCCGTGGTCGAGGACCACGACCACCCGGCGACCCGGCACCTGCCCGCCGTCTGGGAGTTCACGGACGAGTGGTACGACTTCCGCACCAACCCGCGTGCCACGGGCGTGCGGGTCCTGCTCTCCGCCGACGAGTCGTCGTACGAGGGAGGCGGCATGGGCCCCGACCACCCGCTGGCCTGGTGCCGTGACCAGGGCGCCGGGCGGGTCTTCTACACCGCCCTCGGCCACGCCGCCGAGGCCTACGGCGACCCCGCCTTCCGCGCCCACCTGCGCGGCGGGATCAGCTGGGCGGCCGGGGCGGGTGAGCAGGTCAGTCCGGGCGGTGGGCCGCCGCGACCCGGCCGGCTTCCGCCGGGGCCCCGGTGCCGGACGAAGTGATCACCTCGGAGCGGTGGCCGTCCCGGTTCAGGAGGCCGCCCGTGAGGGCGAGGCCGAGGCCGGCCACGGCGAGGACGGCGCCGACCAGGGCGGGGGAGGTCCAGCCCCAGCCCGCCGAGAGGGCCAGCCCGCCGAGCCAGGCGCCGCCCGCGTTGGCCAGGTTGAAGGCGGAGTGGTTGGAGGCCGCCGCCATCGTCGGGGCGTCCTTCGCCTTGGCCATGAGCAGCATCTGGACGGGCGTGGTGATGAGGGAGCCCAGCGCGCCGATGAAGGTGATCGTCACCAGGGCGGGCCAGGTGCTGTGGACGGTGAAGGAGAACGTCACCAGCGCCGCGGCGAGCAGGGCGAGCCCCGCGTACAGCGTCGGGCGCAGGGCGCGGTCCGTGAGCGGGCCCGCGACCAGCGTGCCGAGCGTCATGCCGACGCCGTAGAGCGCCAGGACCAGGGTGGTCGAGGAGTCGGAGATGCCCGTCACGTTCGTCAGGATGGGCACCAGGTAGCTGTAGACGGCGAAGAAGCCGCCGAATCCCACCACGGCGACGGCCAGGCCGATCGCGACCTGCCGGTTGCCCATCGCCCGCAGCTCGTGCCGGACGCCGGACTGCCCGCCGCGGGGCTGGTGGGGGACGAAGAGGGCCAGCGCGGCGAGCGCGGCGAGGCCGATGACGGCGATCGCGAGGAAAGCGGACCGCCAGCCCAGCTGTTGGCCGAGGGCCGTGCCGGCCGGGACGCCGACGATGTTCGCGACGGTGAGTCCGAGGAACATCTTCGAGACGGCGCGTGCGGCCCGCTCGGGGGCGACCAGCCGGGAGGCCACGACGGCGCCCACGCCGAACAGCGCCCCGTGCGGCAGCCCCGTCAGGAAACGCGCGCCGAAGAGCAGGCCGTAGGTGGGGGCGAGCGCGGACGCGACGTTGCCGACCACGAACAACCCGGACAGGAGCAGCAGCAGCCGCTTGTGGGGCATGCGTGCACCGATGCCCGTCAGCACGGGGGCGCCGACGACGACACCGAGCGCGTAGGCCGAGACGAGGTTGCCGGCGTCCGGCACGGAGACGCCGACCCCGTCGGCGATCTGGGGCAGCAGTCCCATCGTGGCGAACTCGGTCGTGCCGAGGCCGAACGCGACGACGGCCAGGGCCAGCAGGGCCAGGGGCATGGTGCGGGGAAACCTTTCGAAGACAGCGGGCCGGATCGAGGGAGGGAAGGACCGAGGCCGTCCCCGGCTCTCGTGGCCGGTCGCGCTGAGCACCATCGCCCGGCGCGGGACAGGGCGAACCCATAAGGAGTGGAGCAAGAACAGCGAGCCGCGCATTCCAGGATCGGGCCGCACGCCGCTATGACCTGCGTCACGCCGTACCGGGCGGGGCGCCGCCCTCCGACCCCGCCCGGCCGCCTCCCGGGAACCGGGTTCCGCCGTGCTCGCGCGTTCCACCGGCCGGGTCGGCGGTTCCGTGCGGGTGCTCGTCTCCGCCGACGAGTCGTCGTACGACGGCGGCGGCACGGGCGACGGCCCCCGCCGGCCCGGTGCCGCGAACAGGGCGCGGGCCGCGTCTTCCGCACCGCCCCCGGCCATGCCGCCGGGGCCCACGGCGACCCGGACCTCCGTGCCCGTCCGCCGGGCGGCGTCCCCCGGGCCGCCGCCCGTTGGTCACTCCTTGCAGGAGGAGTACGTGTTCACGTCCTGCGGCTCGGGACGGAAGCGGTTCTCCCAGTCACCGGGATAGGCGGCGACCAGCGCGGGCAGCTGGGCCTTCACGTCACTCGCCCACTCGTCGGTGATGTAGTGGCGCAGCGCGTCCCGCAGCTTGTCGCAGTCGCCCCGGCGGCCCTCCGGCAGCGCGATGCCGTACCTGTTGATGTTGCCGAACGAGACGTCGGGCACGACCTTGACGGGCGTGGCGCTGTTCTTCTGCTGTTCCACGTATCCGTAGAGCAGTGCCTCGTCGGTGAACACGGCGTCCACATCGCCCTGCTGCACCTTGCGCACACAGGTCGAGTAGTCGCTCTCCGTGTGCGGTGTCGCGCCGCCGGGCAGTGCGGCGATGGCTGCCGTCGAGCCCTCGACCGTGCAGATCACCTTGTTCGCGACGTCCTTCTCGGTCCTGATGCCGTCGTAGTCCCCGCGGACCAGGAACGCCTGCTTGGTGACGAAGTAGGGCCCCACGAAGTCGACCTGCTCGTCCCGCCGGGGGGTGATCGAGTACGTGCCAATGACCAGCGTCGACGACTTCTCGACGAGCTCCTGCTCCCGCTTGGCGGACACCACGTCGTGCCACCTCGGGGTGAAACCGATGCGCTTGCCGAGGTAGGCGGCCAGGTCCGGCTCCAGACCGCGGTCGGTGTGCCCGCTGTGCAGATTGAATCCCGGCTGGTCGGTCTTGCCGCCGATGTAGACGGTGCCGGTGAGGGAGGACTCCTCGTCCGCCCCGTCCGCCGTCCATCCGCAGGCCGCGACGGTGAACAGCAGGGCGGAGGCCGCCATGACCCGCGCGCACCGGTGACCGGGGGCACGGAGGGAGTACGGGCGGCGCGGAGAATGCGTCTTTGCTGTCACTGGGCTGCTTTCTTTCCTAGTCGTCCAGGTGCGCGGAGGCGACGGACAGGTCCACTTCGCAGCCCTGCTCGGCGTCGAGCAGGACGGACAGCTCGACATCGGTCACCCCTCGCCCCAGGGCGAAGGCGAACTCCGTGCCGGGGGCGCCCGTCTGCACCTGGTCCCTCCCGGCGCCCGCCGTGGAGGTCACGGTCAGCTCGGTGCCGGGCACGCACACCGGGGCGGCGGGGTCGTGCGGGGCCACGTCGAAGGTGATGGTGAGCCGCGGCTTCGGGTCGTCGGTGTGCAGGGAGGCATGGACGGTGTCGCCGTTCACCAGGGGAGGGGCGGTGGCGAGCTTCACGCGGTTCGTCACGTCCACGGGGCGGCTGTCCAGGAACGCCCACGTGCCCCAGGCGGGCAGTCCCACGGCCAGCACGGCGAGCGGGATCACCACGAGGACGAACGGCGGCCACAGCGGTGGCTGTCCGTCGGGGCCCCGGCGCCCGATCAGCGGCAGCACGGCGGCGGCGAACGCCAGCAGCGCCGCCGCCGTCACACCGACCACCGCGGCGTCCCCGCCGAGCGTCAGCCAGATGGCGCCCGCCCCGAGGACGGTCACGAGATCGGCCAGGAGCAGCAGAGTGATCACCCACGCGCCCGCGGCGGCGTCGCGGACCCGCAGCGCCGCACGCCGCAGCCACGAGGGACGCGGTGGACCGTCCTCGCCCGGGGGATCCGCACCTGCCGACGCACTCGGTGTGGCGCTCGTCACGTCGTTGGTCACGCGCGCAGCATAGGTGTACGCGGAGTGACGCAATGAGCGTCGTCACTCGGTCGGTCGACTACGGCGCGAAACGGCCCGCAACCCCGTTCCGATCTGCTATCGAACGGCCCCCGGGCCGTCGGACGGGTCCCGCGGCCGTGCCGTGCTGGCACGTTCCACCAGCCGCGTCGACAGTTCCGTGCGGGTGCTCTCCGGGCGGTGACCGTCCATCATGCGCAGCAGCAGCCGCAGTGCCGTCGCCGCCATCTCGGACAGGGGCTGGCGGACCGTCGTCAGGGCCGGGGTGAGCCAGCGGGCCTCGGGCAGGTCGTCGTAGCCGACCACGCTCATGTCGTCCGGCACGCGCAGACCCCGCTGCGCCAGGACCTCGTAGACCCCGAGTGCCATCCGGTCCGAGCAGACGAAGACGGCCGTGGGCGGCTCGGGCAGTTCGAGGAGCTCGCGCATGCGGCGGCCGGCCGCGCCCTCCCCGGAACCGGCGTGCCGGACGTACTCGGGGCGGTGCCGCACGCCCGCCGCGGCGAGGGCCGAGCGGTAACCGGCGATCCGGGCGTCGGCGCACAGCGTGTGCCGGTGGCCTGCCACGACCGCGATGCGCTCGTGCCCCAGGGCCAGCAGGTGCTCCGTCGCCGTCGCCCCGCCCCGCCAGTTCGCCGCGCCCACCGAGACGACGCCCGCCGGCGGTTCGAGCACCGGGTCGATCATCACGAACGGAATGCGGTGCTGAGCGAGCCACGCGTACTGCGGCTCGCTCAGCTCGGCCAGGTGGAACAGCACCCCCGACGATCCCCGCAGGACGAGTTTGTCCAGCCAGCCCCGCTCCGGCCGCTCCGCGCGGCTCCGCGTCAGGGCGGCCGAGACGACGAGCTCGAGACCCGCGTCGTGCGCCGCCTCCTCCGCGCCGTGCAGCACCGCGCCCGCCCCGGAGGTCTCCAGCGAGTGCACCACGAGGTCCACCAGGCGCGGCGCCCTCCCGCCGTCGAACCGGGGTCTCCTGATGTACCCGAGCCGGTCCAGTGCCTCGGTGACGCGGCGGCGGGTCTCGGGGGCCACGTCCTCGCGGCCGTTGACCACCTTGGACGCGGTCGGCACGGACACCCCCGCCTCGCGGGCCACCACCGCCAGCGTCGGTCCGGCCGTCACGCCGGCACTCCCCGCACGGACCATCGGGCACCCACCTCTCCGAATAGAAAGCGCTTCCTACTGTAGGTCCGGCGCACCGGGGCGGGAAGAACCCTCACGCGGACCCAGGAATACCGACGGGCGCCGTGGCGCTCTCGTGTCACCGGCGGGTCCGACCGGTGCGTGACGCGGCGCGGTGCGGTGAAGGGCTGGTGGGCACATGACGGCAGACCGGGGCGGCCCCGTGGCCAGAACCCCGTACGGCGCCGTGCGCGGCCGCTGGGAGCGGGACGTGGCCGTCTTCCGGGGCATCCCCTACGCGGCACCCCCCTTCGGCCCCCGCCGCTTCCGCCCACCGGTCCCCCCGGCCCGCTGGGACGGCGTACGAGAAGCCGCCGCCTTCGGACCGACGGCCCCCAAGCCTCCGTACTCGGAGGCCTTCGCGCAGTACCTCTCCGACCCGGCCGTCCCCGGCGACGACTGCCTCAACCTCAACGTCTGAACCCCCGACCCCGCCCCCGGCGCCCGCCTCCCCGTCCTCATATGGCTCCACGGCGGCGCCCTGACCAGGGGCTCCTCGGCGGTCCCCGTCTACGACGGCCACACCTTCGCCCGCGACGGCGTGGTGTTCGTGTCGGTCAACTACCGCCTCGGTGTCGAGGGCTACGGCCTCTTCCCGGACACTCCCGCCAACCCCGGACTGCGCGACCAGCTCGCCGCGCTCCACTGGGTCCACGAGTCGATCGGGGCCTTCGGCGGCGGCCCGGACCGCATCACCCTCGGCGGCCAGTCCGCCGGAGCGATCAGCACGGGCGCGCTCATCGCCGCCCCGGGGACCCAGGGGCTGGTCCGCCGGGCCGTCCTGCAGAGCGGCCCGCCCGAGACCACGGACCGCGACAAGGTACGGCGCACGGTCCGCCGGATGGCGAACCGGCTCAGGATCCCCGCCACCGCCGAGGCCTTCGCCGCCGTCGACCGCGACCAGCTGCTCCGCGTCCAGGCCGACATCGGCCGCCTCAGCAGCCCGGTACTCGGCGGCCCCGCCTTCGGCGTCGTCGTCGACGGCGACCTGATCCCGCGCGACCCCCTGGAGGCACTGACGGACGGCGCCGCCCCCGGCGTGGAGCTGCTGACCGGCTGGACCCGGGACGAGTACCGCCTCTGGCTCGTCCCCGGCGGCCTGATGGAACGCGTCGACCGCCTCGGCGCCCTCGCCCTGGCCGGCGCGATGGCCCGCTGCCACTGCGGCAGCGAGGTCCCGCGCGGCTACCGCGCCCTGCGCCCCGACGCCGGCACCGCGGAACTCGTCGGCCAGCTGGTCACCGACCACCTGCTCCGCGTCCCCCTGCACCGCCTGGCCGACGGCCGCCAGGAGCCCTCCTACGTCTACGAGTTCGCCTGGCCCTCCGGCCGCCCAGGCATGGGCGCCTGCCACGCCCTGGAACTCGGCTTCGTCTTCGACAGCGGCGCCGAGCCGGACGCCCGCAAGCTCGCGGGCGAGGGCGCACCGCGGGACCTGGCCGACGCGATGCACGGGGCGTGGGTGCGGTTCGTCTCCGACGGCTCGCCGGGCTGGGAACGGTGGGACACCCACCACCCGGTGCAGATCTACGGCGACGGCGACCCGCACGTCGAAGAAGGCCCCCGGGACCGCGAACTCGCCCTGTGGACCACGCCGTCCACCGAGGACCCCGCCCCCGTCACGACACCCGAACTCCGCTCGGTCGTGCGTCGCCTGCGCCACAGCGGCGCACTCCGCCGGAACTGACAACCGCGATCCCGCCAGTTCCTTTCCCGCCCCCGGGAAGGGCGCCCCGGGGCCACCTCGGCCTCCTGTCTCTCGCATCCCTCCTGTCCCTCACGTCCCTCACGTGCGGGATTCAGCCCGTGCCCCGGAAGTCTCGCGGTCAGGGACCTTCACCCCCGGGGGGACCGCGGCCCGCAGCTCCCTCACCAAGGCGCGCACGACGGCGGATCCTGCCAGTTCGGACGTGGTGACGTAACCGACCCAGCGGGTCGGGCGCCGGGAACCGAGATCGGTGATCTCGACCGAGTGCGGTGCTCCGGCCAGGGACAGCGCGGGCATGATCGCCATTCCGTGACCACCGCTCACCAAGGAGAGCACCGCTCCGTCGTCCTCGGCCTCGACGGTCGCCTTCGGGATCCAGTCCTGCGTGGCCCACCAGTCGCGGGTGTACGAGCCGCAGTTCTCGGCCCAGTCGACCAGTGGCAGCGAACGCGGGGCGGTGTGACCCGCCGCGTGCACCAGGGCGTACGGCTCCTCGAAGAGCCCGCTCGCGACGAGCCCCGAGGGAAGAGGCACGGAGCCGCTCAGCGTGGCGATGGCCATGTCGGCCTTCCCGCCGGCCACTTCGCCCGCGGTGCCGCGCCCCACCTCCCGTACGATCCGCACCTGCGGCTCGATGCCCGGATGCCGGGCGCGCAGCCGTTGCAGGACGGGCGGCAGCAGATGGAGCGCCGCACTGCGGAAGGCCGCGATCCGCAGCGGCCCCTCCGCCGCGTCCGACCGGGCCGCACCGCGCGCCTCGACGGCCAGCACGTCCAGCAGGCGCAGGACGCGGCGGGCGTGCGTCACGGCCTTCTCCCCGGCGGGGGTGGGGCGGGCGCCGGTACGGCCGCGTTCGAAGAGCACGGCACCGATCTTGCGCTCGCTGCCGCGCACCGAGTGGGAGACCGCCGACTGGGTCAGTCCGAGCGTCCCGGCCGCGGCGGAGAAGCCGCCGGTGTCGGCGACCGCCACCAGGACGCGCAGTTCGTGCGGGGCGAGATCGGCATCGGTCGTGCGGACCACGGGGCGTTCACCTCAAGGTATGAGAACTGCTCATGGAACGGGCTGTCGCATGAGCCCAACCGGCTGCCCACCGGCCGCATTCCCGCCCTACGGTCCGGTCATGAACGAAACCGCGCTCACCGTCCACCAGACCGCCCGCCCCCACGGCTTCCCCACCCCCGAACACTTCACCTTCGTGGAGTCCACGCTTCCCGCTCCCGCGCCCGGCAGTGCGCTGGTGGAGAATCTCTACTGGTCCGTCGACCCCTACCACCGCGAGATGATGGACGACGTGCCCGGCGGTTTCGCGCTCGACGCACCGCTGGAGGGCCGCACCATCGGCCGGGTCGTCGCCTCGCGCACACCGGGGCTGGCCGAGGGCGACCTCGTGTTCCACCGCCAGGGCTGGCGCACGCACGCGGTGGTCACACCCGAGGAGATCCGGCGGCTGCCGCCCTTCGACGGGGTCCCCCTCACCGCGTACCTGAGCGTCCTCGGCGGCACCGGACTGACCGCCTACGTGGGACTGACCCGCATCGCCAGGCTCCGGGAGGGCGAGGACCTGTTCGTGTCGGCCGCGGCGGGCGGAGTGGGCACGGCGACCGGACGGTTCGCCCGGCTGCTCGGCGCCGGACGCCTCGTGGGCAGCGCGGGCTCGCAGGCGAAGGCCGAGCATCTGGTGCGGAAGGTCGGCTACGACGCCGCGTTCGACTACCACGACGGTCCCGCCGCCGACCTGCTCCGCAAGGTCGCCCCGGACGGCATCGACGTGTTCGTCGACAACGTCGGCGGCGAGCAACTGGCCGCGGCGATGGGGTCGCTGCGCGAGTTCGGGCGCATCGTCCGCATCGGCACGATCAGCCAGTACAACGACCCCGCCGCGCCGCCGCCGCGCTTCGACTACGCGGACATCGTGGAGAAGAGCATCCGCATGGAGGGCTTCCTGGTCAGCAACCACCGTGACGTGCAGGAGGAGTTGTACGAGTTCGCGGTACCGCACCTGCAGAGCGGCCGGCTCACCCTGGACGAGACGGTGGTCGACGGCTTCGAGCACATCGTGGACGCGTTCCTGGGCATGCTGCGCGGCCACAACACCGGCAAGATCATCGTGAGGGACCGCACGCAGGCGGCGTCTTGGTCCCGTCCGACCCACGCGGTACGAGATGCCAGGACGTCGCATGCCCGGGACAATTGAAGGAAAAGGGCCGACTCATCCTGGTCGGCCGGTTCGGTCGCACCGGGGCAGGCCTTCATGTCGTGAGGAGTCCAAGGTGAGTTTCGACTTGATCAACGACGCGCGACAGCATCCGGAGAACTACCCGCCGCACGGGAACTCCGCGGGCGCGGTCATGACCGCGTGCGCGAGGGGTTTCGACTCGTCGCCGCAGCTGACGGACGCGGCGAACGCCCACAACCTCTTCCTGAAGGACCAATCGAGGGACTGGGCCGTCAGCGGCGACAACATGCACCGCGGCCCCAGCGGGAAACTGGTCTGGGAGGCCGGGGAGCCCATGGACCAGGCCGGCTACCGCTCCTGGCGGGCGGAGAACGTGGCCGTGGGCTTCAGCACGGCGGAGGAGGCGCTGCGCTTCTGGATGCAGGACGACGAACGCTTCGGCTGGGGGCACCGCAACGCCATCCTCCGGCCCGAAACGCAGGAGGCCGGTCTGGGCCACCACGAGGGCGGCGCCTGGGGCCACTACTGGACGCTGGACATGGGCACGAGGTAGTCCGTCCCGTCATGAGGAGAACCCGGCCGGCGCCCTACAGCTCGGACTCACCCCATGAGGTGACGTCCACGGCGTCACCGACGGAGAGGGTGCCGGTGCGGAGCACGGCGTACTTGGTGCCGTAGGCGACGCCGCCCCCGGTGGCGCGGCGGTAACCGGCGAGAGTGCGGAGCGGTTCCGGGCCCGCCTTCGCTCCCGTGCCCTGGTCGACCATGGTCACCGCGCAGCGGACGGCGAGCTTGGCGTAACCCAGTTCCGTGTCGCCGATGCGGATGCGGTGGGCGCGGTCCTCGGTGTGCGGTTCGTCCCAGCCGTCGATCACGATGTTGGGCCGGAAGCGGTTCATCGGCAGCGGCGGGACGTCGCGTTCGGCCAGCTTGCGGTCGAGCAGTCCGAGCGTGGCGCGTGAGACGACGTGCAGGGCGCAGCTGTCGGCGTAGGCGGAGGTACCGGGGATCCTGCCGTCGGTCACGCGGTCGTGCTCCGGTGGTACGCGCACGAGCCGGCTCGGCGCGCGGAGCACCTCCGTGAACCAGCCGGCGGCCGTGTCGCCCTGGTCGATGCCCTGGTGGACCGTCCCGAGCAGGTCCACCTTGCGGCGGGCGGCGGCTGTGTCCACGTGGAGGTCCAGCGGCTCGGTGTCCGGCGCGTGAAGCGTGAGTCGCTCGCCGGCGGCGTCGACCGTGGGTCGGATCAAGGCCAGCCGGGGGTCCCGACGCTGGGTCCGCCCCACACCCTCCTCGCTGACGACCATGAACGTGCGGTCGTGCGCGAGCCCGGCGGGCGTGAGCAGCGCCTCGCCCGCCGATGTCCCGGCGCAGCCTTTGATCGGGTAGTACGTCAGCTCGACAACGCTGGCCATGGTGGCGTTTCCGTCAGTCCTCTGCCATCGGACGTGCGGCGAGGAATGCGGTCCAGGTTTTCGGGGTGACGGTGAGGTGGGGGGCGTCCGGGGTCTTGGAGTCGCGGATGTGGATGGCGATGGGGTGGGGGGCGACCTCTACGCAGGCGCCGCCTTCATCCCCGCTGTAGCTGGACTTGCGCCAGGTGTAGGCGACTTCGATGCAGTTGCCGCCATCGCTGCCGCTGTAGCTCGACTTGAACCACCGAAGTGCGGTGCTGCTCATTGGTCTCCTAGAAGACGGTCCAGCAGGTCCCTCGTGTCTTCGGGGTTGAGGGCCTGTGACCGCAGCATCGCACACCTTTGCGTGAGGATCGCTACCTCGTTGGGATCAGCGATCAGCTGGCTACCGCGTTGAGTTTCGGTGTAGGCGAGGCGCTGGTGGTCGGGTGTCTCCAGGAGGACGAATGGGCCGTCGAGGGCTGCGTGTGTGGTGCGCCCCAAGGGCAGGACCTGCAAGGTGAAGCCCGGCAGCTCAGAGAGCTGCCGCAGACGCCGCAACTGGTCGACGTACACCTCCCGACCACCCAGGCGGTCTCGGAGTACCGCCTCCCAGACGACGAAGCGTGTAATCGGTGGCTCCTTGCGGTGGAAGATGGTTTGCCGTTCTGTGCGCGCGACGACGTGCTGCTCGATAGTGTTCTCGTCGATGACGGGAATGCGGCTGCGGAAGACCGCCCGTGCATACGCCTCTGTCTGAAGGAGACCAGGCAGTACCTGGTTCTCGTACGACGAGATCGCGATCGCCTTCCGCTCCCGGTCCAGATACTCCTCCGCCCACAGCGGAATCAGATCCACCTCCGGCATCCTGCTCAGCGCGACCGACAACGCGCCCTGGGTGCAGAGGAGTTCGTCGAGCTGCTCGGCGAGGTCCGGCTTCAGGGGCCGTCTGCCCTGCTCGATCGACGCGATCTGCTGCTCGCTGATGACGAACCGTTCGCCCAGCGACCGCTGGGTGTGGCCGGCGGCATTGCGGTAGAGGGCGAGCAGTGCGCCCACCATCTTCATCGCGGAGGCGTTCCGCCGTGTCGTGGTGCCCATGAGGCCGTACTCCCCGTTCGTGCCCATACGTTCGCTGTCGCGCAGGCGTACAGCCGAGACGTACGGATGCGCGGACGTTTGCGCGTCAGGTGCTCGAGGAGTGGGGCGTACGCGTCCGCGCGGACGATGTACTGCTGTGCGTCAGTGAACTGGCGACCAATGCCCTGCTGCACGGCGTGCCGCCCGGCCGTGGATTCCTTCTGCGCCTCCTGCCGTACGCCGACGGCGTCCGCGTCGAGGTGCACGACAGCGGGGGCGGTGTGCCCGCCGTACCGCAGAACCAGCCCGATGAGAGCGGGCGCGGGCTGCTGCTCGTGGCCGGGCTGGCGGACAAGTGGGGCGTGGGGGAGCGGGAGCCCGGGAAGGTCGTGTGGTGCGAGTTCGCTACGGAGCCCGCAGCACCGACGCCACCGACGCGATCGTCTCCGGTCCCACCCGGCAGCACCCTCCGATCAGCCGGGCCCCCGACTCACGCCAGCCCCTCACCTGCCCGGCGCTGAACGTCGACCGGCCCGTCCACGCCCGCGCTCCGGCGTCCCACGTCTCGCCGCTGTTGGGGTAGACCACGACCGGTTTGCCGGTGACCCGGGCGGCGAGGGTCACCGCGCGGTCCGCGTCCTCCGGCGTGCAGCAGTTCACGCCCACCGCGATCACCTCGTCCGCCCGCGCCGCCAGTGCGAAGGCCTCCTCCAGCGGCTGTCCGGCGCGGGTGCGGCCGCCCGTCGCCGAGTACGACAGCCAGGCCGGTACGCCCAGACCGCGCACCGCGCGCAGCAGCGCCTCCGCCTCGTCCGTGTCGGGGACCGTCTCCAGGGCCAGCACGTCCGGGGCGGCCCCCGCCAGGACCTCCATGCGCGGGCGGTGGAAGCGTTCCAGTTCCGCCACGCTCAGCCCGTACCGGCCCCGGTACTCCGAGCCGTCCGCGAGCATCGCGCCGTACGGGCCGACCGAGGCCGCCACCCACAGCGGGCGCGTCACCCGGGCCCGCCGGGCCGCCGTACGGGCGCACTCCACGCTCAGGGCCAGCAGACCGGCCGCCTCCTCCCGGCCGGTCCCGCGCCGCGCGAACCCCTCGAACGTCGCCTGGTAGCTCGCAGTGATCGCCACGTCGGCGCCCGCCTCGAAATAGGCGAGGTGGGCCGCCGTCACCGCCTCGGGGTCCTCGGCGAGCAGCCGGGCCGACCACAGTTCGTCGCTCAGGTCGTGACCGGCCGCCGCGAGCTGGTTGGACATGCCGCCGTCGAGCACGACGACCGTGCCGTCCGCGAGTGCCTCGGCGAGGGCAGGAGGGGTGCTCATACCGGCGACGCTAGCCGAGGTGGCGGTCACAGCGCGCCCTCCGGCCCCGGTGCTGGGATGCTGAGAGGGGGTACAGCCGGACAGGGCGGTCGAGTGCCATGACGGAGCTTGAAGAGGACGGTCCGCCTGCGGCGGACGACCGCGCCGACCCGCACGGGGACCCGTTCCTGCGGACCCGGTTCGCCGTGCCCGCGAGACCGGCGACGTACCTGCGGCGGGAGCGGCTGACCAGGCGTCTCGACCAGGGCCTGCGGACTCCGCTGACCATGGTCAACGGTGCCGCGGGGGCCGGGAAGACCCTGCTCGTCGCGGACTGGGTGGAGCGTCTGGACGGGCTGCCCGTCGCCTGGTTCACCACCGAGGCGGCCGGGGACGGGCCCGGCATGTTCTGGGCGTACGTGCTGCGGGCCCTGCACACCGTCGGTGTCCCGCTGCCCGCCGGCATCGGGTTCCCGGCGGACGCGAACCGCGTGAGCCCTGCCCTGGGGGCCCGGCTCGCCGCCGGGCTGAGCGTCCGGGAGCGGCCCGTGATCCTCGTGCTCGACGAGTTCGACCGGGTGACCTCCCCGGAGATCGCCGAGCAGCTGGAATTCGTGCTGCGTCACGCCGGGCCGGGGCTGCGGCTGGTCCTCGTCACCCGCACCGAACCGCTGTTACCCCTGCACCGTTACCGGGCCGCGGGCGAGCTGACGGAGATCAGGGACGCCGACCTGGCCTTCACCCCGCACGAGGCGGCCCGGCTGGTGGAGCTGCACGGGCTGCGGCTGCCCCCGGCCGCCGTGCGCGCGCTCGTGGAGCGCACCCGGGGGTGGGCCGCCGGGCTGCGGCTCTCGGCGCTGGCGGCGGGGGAGAGCCCGGATCCGGAGGTGTACCTCAAGGAGTTCGAGGCGGACCGGAGCGCGATCGCCGACTTCCTGCTGGCGGAGGTGCTCAAGCGGCAGGACGCCGAGACCCAGGACCTGCTGCTGCGGGTGAGCGTGCTCGACCGGTTCTGTCACGGCCTGGCGAACGCGGTCACGGGGCGCGACGACGCCGAGGCCATTCTGGTCCGGCTGAGCCGGGGCAACGCCTTCGTCGAGCACCTCGGGCAGGGGCTGTACCGGCTCCACCCCCTGTTCGCCGAGATCCTCCGCGCCCATCTGCGGACGCGCCTGCCCGGTCTGGAACCCGAGCTGCACCGGCGGGCCGCCGAGTGGCTGCGGCGGTCCGGACGTCTTCCGGAGGCGCTCGGGCACGGGGCCGCCGCCGACGACTGGGAGTTCACCGCCGGCGCCCTGGTCGACGACCTCGCCATCGGCCAGTTCTTCACCGGGCCGCGCTCCGACGCGGTGGCCGGACTGTTCTCCCACATGGGGCGGGAGGGCACCGGACCCGCCCCGGAGCTGGTACGGGCGGCCGGCCGGCTGGCCCGGTGCGAACTCGACGGCGGGCTGGCCCATCTGCGTCGCGCACAGCACGAACTGGTGGAGTACGACGGTACGGCGGACGAGGCGGCGGCCCGGCTGAGCTGCGCCCTGCTGGAGGCCCTCGCCGCCCGGCTGGCCGGTGCGCCGGACCGGGTGGAGAGCGCGGTCCGGACGGCCGAGGGGGTGTGGGGTGCGGTCCCCGACGAGCTGCTGGAGCGGCATCCCGAACTCACCGCGCTGCTGCTGGACCACCTGGGTTCCACGCGGCTGTGGGCCGGGCACTTCGAGGAGGCCCGGGCCGCCCTGTCCATGGTGGCGGACTCCGCCCCGGGCGCGGCCACGGCGCTTCCGCGCGAGGACTCGCTGGGCAGGCTCGCCCTGATCGACCACCTGAACGGCTGGCCCGGCAGGGCCGAACGCAGGGCGTGCGAGGCCCTCGCCGAGACGGAGCGGTTCGGACTGCCCCGGTCGTCCGGCTCCGGTGTCGAACGGCTCGTCCTGGCCGCCGTCGCCGTGGACCGCGACGAGCTGGGGCAGGCCCGCGACCTGCTCGACACGTCGGCCGAGTCGCACCCGGCGATGCGGGACCCCGTACGGGAGGCCGGGCGCGCCCTGACGGCCGCGCGGCTGCATCTGGCGTGCGGCGATCCGGGGGCCGCGCTGAAGGCGGTGGAACCGGAGGTGCCGGCCGACGTCGTGTCGCCGTGGGCGCGGGGGGAGGCGGCGCTCGTCGCGGCCGCCGCCCATCTCGCCGAGGGGCGCGGGGAGACGGCCGCCGGGCTGCTGCGGGAGGTGCCCGACGAGCAGCCGGCGTGCGCGGTGGGGGCCGCACGGGTCCGGCTCGCCACCGGCGGGGCCGACGCGGCCGTACGGTTGCTCGACCGGGCGCGTCCGGAGGGGCGGGCCGGTCCCGCGGTGACCGTCCGGGCGGCGCTGGTGCGGGCGCAGGCCGCGGACGGGGCGGGGGACGGTGCCGCCGCGCGCGGACTCGTGGTGCGGGCGTTGGCGGAGGCCCGCCGGGAGCGGTTGCGCCGACCCTTCCGCGAGGCCGGGCCGTGGATCCGGCCCTACCTGGGCACGGCGTCACCGCACTGGCTGACGACCGGCCGGCCCGCACCCGGCCCGTCCCCGTGCCGGCCCGGGCAGCCGCCGCCGGTCGTCGAGGAGCTGAGCGCGCGCGAGCGCGACGTACTGCGCAGCCTGGCCCTGACGATGTCCACCGAGGAGATCGCCGCCGACCTGTACGTGTCGGTGAACACGGTCAAGACCCACCTCAAGAGCGTCTACCGGAAGCTGTCCGTCAACCGCCGCAACGAAGCGGTGCGCCGAGCCCGCGAACTGGACCTGCTGTGACGAGGGGAACCCCATGAGCCGCTGGCGGGCGCTGATCGTCCTGGGGACCGCGCAGTTCCTGATGGTCCTCGACACGTCGGTCATGAACGTCTCCATCAGCCAACTGGTCGACGACTTCGACACCGAGGTCACCGCCATCCAGGCCGTCATCACCCTGTACGCGCTGGTCATGGCGGCCTTCATGATCGTCGGGGGGCGGCTGGGGGACATCCTCGGACGGCGCCGTGTCTTCCTGGGCGGTCTCGTCGTCTACGCCGCGGGCTCGGCCCTGACCGCCGTGGCGCCCACCCTGTGGGTGCTGGTCCTCGGCTGGTCGGTCATCGAGGGACTCGGCGCCGCGCTGGTGCTGCCCGCCATGGCCGCGCTCGTCGCCGAGTCCTACCGGGGCCGCGACCGGGCCGTCGCCTACGGCGTCGTGGGCGGTCTGGCCGGTGCCGGGATCGCCGTGGGCCCCCTGCTGGGCGGCTGGGTGACGACGTACCTCACGTGGCGGCTGGTCTTCGCGGGTGAGGTCGTGGTCGTCCTGGCCGTCCTCCTCCTGCGCCGCGCGATCACCGAGACGCCGAGGACCGGGGTGCACCCCCGGCTGGACGGGGTCGGTGCCGTGCTCTCCGCGGCGGGCCTGGCCCTCGGGGTGCTCGGTGTGCTGCAGAGCGGCACCTGGGGCTGGGTGCGGCCGCGCAACCCGCCCCTCACCGTCCTCGGGTTCGCGCCGACGCTGTTCGTGATCGGTGCCGGGGTGGCCGTCCTCGCGGTCTTCCACCGGTGGGAGCGGCGCCGGGACGAGCGCGGCGACGACCCGCTGGTGCACCTGTCCCTGCTGCGCCGGCCCGCCCTGGGCTCCGGCCTGATGTCACTGGTGAGCCAGAACCTGATCCTGCTGGGGCTGTTCTTCACCATCCCGCTGTACCTCCAGGTCGTGCAGGGCTTCGACGCCTTCGAGACGGGGCTCAGGCTGCTGCCGGTGTCCGCGACCATGCTCGTCACCTCGCTGGGCGCGGCCCGGCTGGGACGCCTGGCCGGACCCCGCCGGGTCGTCCGGCTGGCCCTGCTCACCGTCGCGGCGGCCGTCCTCTGGCTGCTGGCCACCATCGACCCGGTCATCGACGACGCCCACTTCGCCGGGGCGATGGCCCTGCTCGGCGTCGGCATGGGCCTGTTCGCCTCCCAGCTCGGCAACGTCGTCCAGTCCGCCGCGGGCGAGGAGGAGCGCAGCGAGGCAGGCGGGCTCCAGTACACCGCGCAGAACCTGGGCTCGGCCCTCGGCACCGCGCTGATCGGGTCGCTGCTCATCGGCTCCCTGGCGCACGCCTTCACCGCACACGTGGAGGACGATCCCCGGCTGTCGCGGGAGGCCCGGGAGCAGGTCGGTGTCGCCCTGGAGGCCGGGGTCACCTTCGTCCCCACCGACCAGGTGCGCGCGGCGGCCACCCGCGCCGGGCTTCCGCCGGACGAGGTGGACGCGGTGACGGACTCCTACGCGTCGGCGCAGCTCGACGGCCTGAAGGCGGCGATCCTCGCCACCGGCGGCATCACCCTCGCGAGCTTCCTGGTGACCCCCCGCCTCCCGGGCCCGGCGTCCGAGCACCCCCGGCCCGGCGGGCGGGACGGGGCCGGCCGGAGGAGGCCGTGATGCCCGGTACCGGGCACGCCGTCGAGCACCGGGCGCACGCCGACTACACGGGCGGCGTCTACGGATCCATGCTCGCGGCCTCGGTGATCGTCGGGGCCGGCACGCTCGGCTCGTTCCCGCGACTGGAGATGGTGCTGCTGCTGTTGCTCACCGGCGGGGTGTTCTGGATCGCGCACGTGCACGCGCAGTTGTTCGGGGCACGGCTGGCGCAGCGCACCCCGGACCGGCACGTCGTACTGCGGGCGTGCCGCGAGGAGTGGACGATCGTCAAGGCCGCCGTGCCGCCGGCGGCCGCCGTGGCCGTCAGTCCCGTGCTCGGCCTCGGTGTGCAGGGCACCCAGTGGTTGGCGCTGTCCGTCGCCGTGGCGGGGCAGGTGGGCTGGTCGGCGGCGGCGGCCCGCCGGGCCGGCGCCGGCCGGCGCCTGATGGCCCTGTCGGCGGCGGTGAACCTGGTACTCGGCCTGGTGATCCTCTCGTGCAAGCTCTGGCTGAAGCACTGAGACGAGCGGCCTCTCACCTGTACGGGGTGATCCGGGCCGCCGCCCGGCGGCGGACGATCGCAGGGTACGGGCGCGGCCCGCCTGTTCCAGGCCACCCGGGGAGCGGCTCATGCGCTACGAGATCCGTGTCGACGGACATCTCTCGGAACCGCTGATCAAGGTTTTTCCGGAACTCGACCACGTGGTGATGTCCGGCCAGACCCTGCTGTTCGGGCATGTCGTCGACGAGGCGCACCTGTACGGGCTGCTGGCCCGCTGCCAGTCGCTGGGCCTGCGCGTCCTGGAGATGCGTCAGGTACCGGAGTGAACCCCCGGCCGGCGGATCACGGGCTCTCGGCGTGCACCCTGCCGGACCGCACGGCCTCACCCAGCGCCTCGAAGTCCCGCTCGTTGCGGTCGGCGTAGTCCTGCGCGAACCCGGTGAGCGCACGGTCGAAGCGGTCGCCGCGACCCAGATAGGCGGCGATGGCGACCGGATCGCCGGAACGGGCGTGGGCGCGCGCCAGGCTCGCCCCGCACAGCCGCGCGAACAGCCGCAGCAGCCCCGGGTCCATGGTCTCCGGCCGGGCGATGCCCTTCCAGTCGCGCAGCTGCCGTACGTAGAAGTCACGGGGCCGTCCGTCGAGGCCCACGGCGTGCGTCCAGCCGAGCAGGATGTCGCTGGTCGTCTGGATCAGCCGCTGCCCCGCCACCACCCGGCGGCCCTGGTTGTCGTACCGCTCGCCCTCCGTGTGCGGCGCGAGCACCGACTCCTGTGCCTCCTTGGCCTGCAGCAGCAGGGGGTCGTCGTCGTCCCGGCCGAGCAGGAGCACGATCCAGCAGCGGGTGCCGACACTGCCGACCCCCACCACCTTCCGGGCCACGTCGACCAGGTGGTAGCGCCCCAGCAGATGCCGGCGCTCCGACGGCAGGGAGCGCGCGTAGCCGTCCAGGACCTCGCGCAGGGCCCTCTCCTCGGTGGAGGGGTCGTCCAGCAGGTCGCGCAGGGGCGTGATCAGCGGCGGGTCCGGGGTGATGCGCCGTCCTCGGGCCGTGACCCGGGTGAGCTTCGCGAAGGCCTGGAGGTGTGTGCGGGTGCGGGCGTGTTCCGTCGCCTCGGCGGTACGGCGCCGGGCCTCGCGGTCCATCGACGAGGCCATGAGCTCCCGCAGCCGGTCGGCGTCGTCCTGCGCGTACCAGATGTCGAGGGTGCGCATCCCGGCGAACTCCCGCACGCGCCGGCGGTACGCCTCCGCACAGGCGCGCACCGCGCCGTCCTGCTCCTCGACGGGAAAGCCGTTCGCCCGGCCGGCGACGGCGAGACTCGCCGCCAGCCGCTTGACGTCCCACTCGAAGGGACCGGCGTGCGTCTCGTCGAAGTCGTTGATGTCGAAGACGAGATGGCGTTCCGGGGAGGCCAGCAGGCGGAAGTTCAGCAGATGGGCGTCACCGCACAGCTGCACGGTCAGACCGGTGCTCGGGGCCGGACCGAGGTCCGCCGCCATGATCGCCGCCGCTCCCCGGTAGAACCGGAAGGGGGACTCGAGCATACGGCCGTAGCGGACCGGCACCAGCTCGGGCAGCCGGGTCGCCGACTGCCGCTCGATCACGTCGACGGGGTCCGGCCGGTCCCGGGCCGCCTCGAACCGCCCGTGGGACGACCGCGGGGAACGGCCGCGCGCGTCCTTGCCGCGGGCGGCCCGTTCGGCCGGGGAAAGGGAGGCGCTGAACGGACTCGGTACGGCCATCGCTGTCTCCCGCCTGCACCGCGAACGACGACTGCCTGCCGAAGGGCGACCGTCCGCCGGACGACGACTGTTCGCCGCCATCCCACCGCGCCCGCGCCCCGACCGGATCACCCGTCGCGGGTGACCCGGCGACGCCGGCCGGGCGGAAGGCTGGTCCTGCGCTCGCGCTGCGGCCCGAGTGCGTCTCACGGGAGGAGGAGCCATGAGCGCGACACCCGGTCCGGCACCCGGCCCCGGACGGACGCACACGCCCGACGGCGCGGCCCCCGGCCTGCCGGGCGGACCCGCCGAAGTCCTGGGGGCACTCGGGCGGTCATGGCAGTGGATCCTCGCCTCCGCCGTCGCCACCCTCGTGCCGGGCATCGTCGTGCTGGTGTGGCCGGACACCACGCTGCACGTCCTCGCGGTGCTCATCGGCCTGTACCTGCTGGTGGCCGGGGCGTTCCGGTTCGTCGGTGTCCTCGGGCGGGAGGAACAGGGCGCGCGGCTGCCCGAACTCCTGCTCGCGGTGCTGTACGTCCTGGCCGGAGTGCTCTGCCTGCGCAACCCGCTGCAGACCATCGCCGCCCTCTCCCTCATCGTCGGAGTGGTCTGGCTGGTGTCGGGGATGCTCACCCTCTTCACGGCCATCACCTCGCGGGACCTGCCGCACCGCGGTGTCGTCCTCGGTGCGGCGCTGCTCGCCGTCGTCGCGGGGATCGTCGTACTGGCCCTGCCCGCCGAATCGGCCCGGGCGCTGACCCGGCTCCTCGGCCTGTGGCTCGTCCTCCTCGGACTGGTCGAGGCGGCCGTCGCCCTGGCCTGGCGGGCCGCGCTGCGCCGGTCGGGCATCGCGGGCGCGCCCCGCCGTCCCGCGGGCACCGGCTGAGACGGCGCCCGCGGGACGGAAGAAGGCTCCGCGGCCACCCGCCGCACGCCCGCACGCACCCGGTGACCGGACCCGCACGCCCGGACGGCACGCCGGGCGCGGGCGGCCGCGTCCGGCCACGGGCGCACGGCACAGTGTCCGGTCCCCGCCCTCGGTGGCTCCCGCGCGGTGGCTCCCGCGCGGTGGCTCCCGCGCGGTGGCGCGCGCCGCGGTCGCCCCGGCCCGTGGGGGGGGGGATTCCTTCCCCGCGGGGCTCCGGCACTTCACCCGTCCGGGGTGAGGCAGGGGGCGCCCGCCGGGCGGACGCTGAGCACGGGGCCGGACGACATGTCGGGCGCAGGCCCGGAACGGAGGACCGAGATGAGTGGTGCGACGTACCTCGCGTACGACTATCCGCTGCTGAGCGCCTTCTGGACCATGCTGGTCTTCTTCCTGTGGATCATGTGGTTCATCCTGCTCTTCCGGGTCGTCATGGACATCTTCCGCGACGACGCCCTGAGCGGCTGGGCCAAGACCGGCTGGCTGGTGTTCACGGTCGTGCTGCCCTTCCTGGGCGTCTTCGTCTACGTGATCGCCCGCGGCAGGAACATGGGGCGCCGCGAGATCACGCAGGCGCGCGCACAGCAGGAGGCGTTCGACAGCTACGTCCGCGAGACCGCCAGGGGCGCCGACGGCCGCACCAGCAGCGTCGACGAACTCGCCCGGCTGTCCGAGATCAAGGCCCGCGGCGACATCTCGGACGACGAGTTCCGCAGGGCGAAGGAACTGGTCCTGAGCGGCCACGGCCCGGCGGAACACCCGGGCCCGTTCGCCTCGTCCGCGGGGCGCTGACCACACGAGACCGAATCGAGGCAGCGGAATGACAGCGACACACCCGACGCACGGCGCACGCGGCGCCACCGGCGCGCACGCGCCGACGGCCAAGCGACAGTGGGCGGAAGGCCTGACGGTCTTCGCCGCGGTCACACTCATGATCGTGTCGGTGCTCGACATCCTCCGGGGCATCATGGGCATCGCCGAGGACGACGTCTTCGTCACGACGCAGGACTACGTCTTCCAGTTCGACCTCACCGCGTGGGGCTGGACCCACCTGGTGCTCGGCGCCATCGGGGTGCTCGTCAGCCTCGGCCTGGTCCGGGGGGCCATGTGGGCCCGCGTCGCCGGCGTGACGATCGCCGGGCTCCTCATCATCGCCAACTTCCTGTCCCTGCCGTACTACCCGGTCTGGTCCGTCGTGATGATCGCCTTCTCCGGGTTCATCATCTGGGCGCTGTGCGTGCCGCGTTCGCACACCGGCGCCGAACACTGAGCCAGGGCTCCGTGCGGACCGTCGGCCGCCGAGGTGCCGGGTGGGCGCGACTGGCGCTCCTCGCCCTCGCGGCCGGCGCGCTGGTCCCGCTCGTCGCCGCCGGGCTGCGCAGCGTGCTCTGGGTGCTGCCCGGCATCGCCGGACTGGCCCTGGCGGCCGTGGGGCTGTGGTGGACGCTCGCCCACTTCGGGGTGGTGCGGATCGTGGGAGCGGCGCTGTGCGTGACGGCACCGCTGACGGTCCTCGCCCTGTACGCCGCGGGCGGGATGCTGGGGCCGGCCGCGGTGTCCCTGGCGCTGTGGGCGCTGGCCGTGGGCGCGGCGCGGAGGGCGGTGGCGTCCGGACCCGCCGGGCCGGTGCCCGCCCCGCCGCCCGGCCGTCCCTGGGCGCTGATGAACCCGCGCTCCGGCGGCGGCAAGGTGGACCGCTTCCGGCTGGCGGACCGGGCGCGCGCGGCGGGTGTCCGGGTGGTGCTGCTCGGCGCCGGGCACCAGGACGTGGCCGCGCTCGCCGAGGACGCCGTACGCGACGGAGCCGATCTGCTGGCGGTGGCCGGCGGGGACGGCACCCAGGCGCTGGTGGCGGAGGTGGCCGCCCGCCACGACGTGCCGTTCCTGGTGATCCCGGCCGGCACCCGCAACCACTTCGCGCTCGACCTCGGGCTCGACCGGGACGACCCGGCGAAGGCCCTGGGCGCCCTGACGGACGGCGTCGAACTCCGTGTCGACCTCGGGTTCGCCGCAGGCCGGGTGTTCGTCAACAACGCCTCCTTCGGCACGTACGCGGCCGTCGTGGGCGAGCCCGCGTACCGGGAGGAGAAGCGGCAGACCACGCTCCGGATGATGCCCGGGCTGCTGTCGGGTCCCTCGGCACCCCGGCTGCGGATGCGGGCGGACGGGACCCGGGCGGACGGGCTGCAGGCCCTGCTGGTCAGCAACAACCCGTATCCGCGGGCGGTCGACGCGTCCCGGCCGGGGCGCAGGGAGCGGCTGGACTCCGGACGGCTGGGGGTCCTGGGTGTGCGGGTGGAGAGCGCGGTGCGGGCCGCGGGGATGGCGCGCGGTCCCCGCGCGGCCGGTCTGCTGCGGCTCACCGCCGGGGAAGTCGTCGTGGAGGCGGACACCCCGGCCGTTCCGGCCGGTGTCGACGGGGAGCACGTGCTGCTGCCGGCCCCCGTGATGTGCCGGATCGTTCCCGGGGCGCTGCGGGTGCGCGTTCCGCGCGGTGCGGTGAGTAGGCGGCGGGGAAGCGGGGCACCCGACTGGCCGCGGGTGACGGGGCTCGCGCTGGGACGGCGGGAGGACGGTCCGTAGGACGACGGTCGCGGTCGCGACCGGGAAGGCGGTGGACATGTGCCGTTGGCTCGCCTATTCGGGCACTCCCATCCTGCTCGACAGCATTCTCTACAAGCCGGTCCATTCACTGATCGACCAGAGCCTGCACTCCAGGATGGGCGTCGAGACGACCAACGGTGACGGGTTCGGCGTGGGCTGGTACGTGCCGGACAAGGACAGCCCCGCGGTGGTCCGGGACATCGGGCCGGCGTGGAGCGACCGCAACCTGCGGGAGATCGCCGAGCACGTCGTCTCGCCGCTCTTCTTCGCCCACATCCGGGCCTCCACCGGTACGGCGGTGCAGCAGACCAACTGCCATCCGTTCCGGCACGGCCGCTGGATGTGGATGCACAACGGGGCGATCGCCGAGTTCCACCGCGTCCGGCGCGACCTCGCGCTGGCCGTCGAGCCGGAGCTGTTCCCGTACGTCGAGGGATCGACGGACTCGGAGATGATGTTCTACCTGTCGCTGACCCTCGGCCTGGAGGAGGATCCGCCCGGTGCCGTCGCCCGGATGGCAGGCCTGGTGGAACGCGTCGGCCACGAGCACGGCGTGGAGTTCCCGCTGCAGATGACGGTGGCGGTGACCGACGGCGCGTGCCTGTGGGCGTTCCGCTACTCCAGCCGGAAGGAATCGCGCTCGCTCTTCTACAGCACCCGCGTGGACACGCTGCGCTCCCTCCACCCGGACGTGGCCTTCCTGCGCGAGATCTCCGGCGACGCCCGCCTCATCGTCTCCGAACCCCTGGGCGACCTGCCCGGCGCCTGGAACGAGGTCCCGGAGGGGACGTACGGCGTCGTTCAGCCGGAAGGGGACCGGATGGAGACCTTCACGCCTGTCGCGGCCCGGGGGTTCTGACCACGCAGGGCCGCAGACCCCACGCCGCTCCCGGTCCCGACGGGACCGGGAGCGGCGTGGTGCTAGACGTTCGCCTTGATGCAGTTACGGCCGGGGTCGCCGTTCACGTAGTAGTACCACTTCATCGCCTTGCGGGTTTCCGGTCCGTAGATGCCGTCCACGCCGATCTTCGCCGCGGTCTGGACCTCCCGCACGGCCTGCCGCGTCAGGTCCCCGTAGATCCCGTCGGTGCCGCCGGTGCTCTTGCCGTGGCAGTGGATCAGGTTGAACTGCAACTCCTCGACGGCCGGCCCCGAGTCGCCCTTCCGCAACTCGCAGTTCCTGCTGTTCGTGCCCTTGTGGTACGGCTGCTTGACCGTCGTCGCCCCGGCGTCCAGAGCCTTCGTCCTGACGCCGTTGCACGTCGGGTACGAAGCGGCGGACGCGGTGGGCGCGACGGAGACCGCGCCGCCCAGGAGACTCGCGGTGACGGCTCCCGCGAAGAGGGCGGCCCTGGTACGAGGCAGGCGGTCTCGGCGCATGGTTCCTCCCGTTGCTGTCGCCGATGCGTTCGACGCACCGGTCTGCCGCTCCAGCGTCCCGGAGGCCGGTCCGGTCGGCCAGGTCTTTCCGCCCTGCCGAAAAGGCCCAGGACACGAGGGGGAACCGAGTGCTCCGAATCCACCTCGCCGATGCCGGCCTGGGCTTTTGCGTCCAGCCTCAAAAGCATGGCGTGGTATTGGAGTTGCGGCGATCGTTGGCCGGGCATGCCCCTGTGCCCACCGTTCACTGGAGAGAGCCGCCATGGCCGTCACCATCCTGCGCCGGTCCACCTGGGCCGCCCACGTCTCTGATACGTCGACCGGAGCCCAGCTCATCACGGAGAGAGCGGCGACGGTCTACTGGGACCACGAGTTCGCCTTCCGGGAGGCGCAGAAGGACGTGGTCGAGGAGGTCGGTGCGCCCCCGAAGCCGCATCCGACGAGGGAATGGATGCCGTGGCGGGGAGGCGTGTTCCTCCACCACCGGGGGCCGCGCAGCTTCCAGCCGGACTCGGAGGAGGACTGCCGCCGGGACATCGCCGACGTGTGGTCGGGTCACTACGACGACACCGGGGACATCTACTACAACTACCTGGTGTGCCCGCACGGGAACGTCTACGAGGGGCGCGGTCTCGAGCGCGGTGAGGCCAATGCGCCCGGATACATCCACGACAGCGAGTACAGCTATGTGGGCCGCAACGCCGGCTACTACTCCATCTGCGGCCTCCTCCGCTCGAACGACGAGCCGACGTCCGCGATGCTCCGGTCGATCGAGGACCTGATCCGGTATCTGCGCACGGATGTCCCGGGGACCCGCAAGGCCGGAGACGACATCTTCCCGCACTCCAAGGGCTACGCCACCGAGTGCCCCGGCAACCTCCTGCCGTACGCGAAGAACGGCTCCGGCGTCGACCCGGGCTCCCCGGACCAGTCCGCCCCCGGACAGCTGGAGGTCATCTCCCGCGCGGGGTGGGGAGCGCGCCCGCCCCGCGCCGTGACCAAGGTGGTGTACGGCGCGCGCACCGGCTTCGCCGTGCACTACTCCGCCGCGAACAAGTACCAGACCGTGCGGGCGATCCAGAACTACCACATGGACGGCAACGGCTGGGACGACATCGGCTACAACTTCCTCGTCGACTGGCAGGGGCGGATCTACGAGGGGCGGGGCTGGGACAACCTGGGCGCGCACATCACCGGGCACAACACCACCCACTTCGGGGTGTGCTTCATCGGCGTGGACGGCGATGCCACGGCAGCGGCCAAGAACGCGATCCGCAGCCTCTACCACGCCGCCAACGAACGGACGAACAAGGTCCTCGACGCCACCTACCACGGGGCGTTGGCCTCCACCCAGTGCCCCGGCTCGGCACTGCGGCTGTGGGTGATCAACGGGATGAGCGGATCGACCCTGCCCATCGGAGGCAGCGATCCGGGCACTCCCGGAACGGGACTGACCAGCGTCCGCTCGGTCTCCGCCCAGCAGCGGGCCGTCAACAGCCTCGGCCACACCCCGCCCCTGGACGTGGACGGCGACTTCGGTCCGCTCACCAGCGCCGGGGTCAAGTGGCTGCAGGCCAAGGTCGGTGTGAATCCCGACGGACTCTGGGGTCCGCTCACCGAGGCGGCGTACGTGGCGTACATCGGCAGGGGCGGCGGCGGGGGCGGATTCGCCGCGATCCGCTCCATCGCCGCGCAGCAGAGCGCGGTCAACGGCCTCGGCCGCACTCCGCCGCTCGATGTGGACGGCAGCTTCGGCCCGCTCACCGAGGCCGGGGTGAAGTGGCTGCAGACCAAGGTCGGCACCGCGCCGGACGGCATGTGGGGGCCCGACACCGAGCAGGCCTACGCGACGTACACCGGGGCGCCGAACTTCAGCGGGGGCGGAATCACCACGATCCGCTCCGTGCGCTCCCAGCAGAGCGCGGTCAACGGCCTGGGCCGCACCCCGGCGCTGGACGTGGACGGCGTCTTCGGCCCGCTCACCGAGGCCGGGGTGAAGTGGCTGCAGGCCAGGGTCGGTGCGGCGGCGGACGGCATGTGGGGGCCCGCCACCGAGGCGGCGTACACCGCCTACACCGACGGGGAACGCCTGACGGTCGACGGGGAGTTCGGACCCTCGACGATCACCGCGACACAGCGTGCGATCGGGGTCACCGCCGACGGGGAGTGGGGGCCGGCTTCCAAGCGCGCGCTTCAGCAGCACCTCAACACCTGGGCGGGGGCCGGCCTCGTCGTCGACGGCGACATCGGCCTGGCCACGGTGAAGGCGATGCAGCAGCACCTCAACAAGATGACCGGCGCCGGTCTGGTCGTCGACGGCGACTGGGGAACGGGCACCACCCGGGCCCTGCAGACGGCTCTCAACCAGGGGAGGTTCTGATGCGTGACGAGGCGTCGGGCGACGAGGTGCGGGGCGACGAGGCGGAGGCCGCAGGGGGCCCGTCGCGGCGCGGTGTGGTCACGTACGGCGCGCTGGCCGCCACCGGACTGCTGGCCGTCGGGACACCCGGCGCCGCGGCGGCCGACGGCTCCGCGCGGCGGCAGGCCGCCGGGGGCAGCCGCCCGCCGTTCTCCCGGTTCGAGCCCGTGGCGGCCAGTGAGGCGGACGCCGTCACCGTCCCCGCCGGGTACCGCGCGGACGTCATCGCTCCGTGGGGGCAGCGGATACGCACGTCCGGGGCGGACACGGACGGCTCCACCGCGCAGGCACGGCAGGTCGGCAGCCACCATCACGGCATCCGGTACGTCCCCTTGACGGACGGTGCCGCGGCGAGCCGGCGTGGTCTGCTGGTCATCGGCCACGAGAGCGCCGATCCCGCGCTGCTGGGCGACGACTCCCGCGCGGCCGCGGCCGCCCACGGTGTCACCGTGGTCGAGGTGCGGGAGTCCGGCGGGACATGGAGGACCGTGGGCTCGGCGCCGGGCCGCAGGATCACGGCGGACACGCCGACCCGGTTCTCCGGACCGGTCGCGGTCGACGGCGGGTCGCGCGGTGTGCCGGCCGTCAGCGGTGTCGGCGTCACGCCCTGGGGGACGTGTCTGGCCGCGGAGGAGGACTTCCAGGCCTGCTTCGGCACGGACGATCCGGCCTGGCGGCGCACCGAGGAAGACATCCGCTACGGGCTGTCCGCCACCGGGTTCGGCCACCCGTGGCACCGCTCGGACCCACGCTTCGACCTGTCCCGCCCGGAGGCGGATCCCCGGCACTTCGGCTGGATCGTGGAGTTCGACCCGCGCGATCCGTCCTCCGCCCCGGTCAAGCGGACCGCCCTCGGCCGCTTCATGCACGGCGGCGCGACGGTGACCGAGAGCGCCGGCCGTGTCGTCGTCCACAGCACCGACGCCGTGGACGGCGGCCACCTGTACAAGTACGTGAGTGCGGGCGGCCGGCGCACCGGGCGCCAGAGCCCGCTGGACGACGGCACGCTCTACGTGGCGCGGCTGCGCGCCGACGGCACCGGGTCCTGGCTGCCGCTGCGGCACGGGCACGGCCCGCTGACCCGCGAGGCCGGGTGGCGTGACCAGGCCGATGTGCTGGTACGCGCCCGGCTCGCCGCCGACGCCCTGGGCGCCACCGCGCTGAACCGGCCGGAACGGGTCGCCGTGAGCCCCGTCGACGGCCACGTCTACCTGGCGCTCGCGGGCGGCAACGGCGCGGCCCGGTGTACGGACGCGGGCACCGGGAGCGCGGTGCCGCGGCTGGGAGACGCCGATCCCCACGGACGCGTCGTGCGGTGGCGGGAGACGGCCGGTGACGGGCTGCGCTGGGAGGAGTTCCTGTCGGCCGGGGATCAGCGGTCCCCCGAGGGGACCTTCCTCGCGCCCAAGGGCCTGTGGTTCGACGCGCGGGGCACCCTGTGGATCTCGACAGGGATCTCCGGACACGCGCTGAACGGCCCCGGCGCCGTGTACCGGGAGGCCGGCAACAACGCCCTCCTGGCCGCGGACGTCGCGACCGGCACCGTCCGCCGCTTCCTCACCGCCCCGCGCGGCGCCGAGGTCACCGGGGTGGACGCCACCCCGGACGGGCAGACGCTCTTCGTCAACATCCAGCACCCCGGCGAGCGGACCGCCCGCTGGGGCGCCCCGGACGCGCGCGACCCCCGCGCGGTGAGCGGCTGGCCGGGGCTGCGGCCGGGTGACCGGCCGCGCTCCGCCACGGTCGTCGTGCGCCGCACGGCCGGATAGGACCGAGCCCCGCGTGCGCCCCCCGTCCGGGACGGGGGGCGCACGGTGCTGTCGTGGCCGGCGTGCCCCGGCGGGGACGGACGGCCGGTACGTCCCGCCGGACCCGTTGACCTCTCCGTGACACGCCCTTACCTTGTCGGCGTTCGTCATGTCAGATGCTGTTCGACACTGCGAACGGCATCATCCTCCCCCACGAGAGGCAGACCGCATGAGCCGCGCCGCCGACGACCTGCCCGACCCGCCCCCCGCCCGCAGACTCCTGCTGAAGGGCGCCCTCGCCGCGGGCGCCCTCGCCGTCGCGACACCCGCCGTGGCCGCCGCCGCACACCCGAAGGCAGCCCCGTACGTGAACCCGCTCGTCCCCCACCGCGCCGACCCGCACATCACCCGGCACACCGACGGCTTCTACTACTTCACCGCCACCGCCCCCGAGTACGACCGGATCGTCCTGCGCCGCTCCCGCACGCTGGGCGGGCTCGGCCGTGCCGCCGAGTCCGTGATCTGGCGGGCGCACCCCACCGGGGACATGGGCGCCCACATCTGGGCGCCGGAGATGCACCGGGTCGCCGGCAAGTGGTACGTCTACTTCGCCGCCGCGCCCGCCGAGGACGTGTGGGCCATCCGCATCTGGGTGCTGGAGAACGCCCACCCCGACCCCTTCAAGGGCACCTGGACCGAGAAGGGGCGGATCAGAACCGCGTGGGAGACCTTCTCCCTGGACGCCACCACCTTCGCCCACCGCGGCACCCGCTACCTCGCCTGGGCCCAGCACGAACCCGGCACGGACAACAACACCGCCGTCTGGCTCTCCGAGATGGCCGGCCCCTGGACCCTGACCGGACCCCAAGTACGGCTCTCCACACCCGAGTACGACTGGGAGCGCATCGGCTTCGCGGTCAACGAGGGCCCCTACGTGCTGCACCGCAACGGCCGGCTGTTCATGACGTACTCGGCCAGCGCCACCGACCACAACTACTGCGTGGGGCTGCTGACCGCCGACGAGGACAGCGACCTCATGGACCCGGCGAGCTGGGCCAAGTCACCCGTCCCCGTCTTCACCGGCAACGACACGACCGGGCAGTACGGTCCCGGCCACAACTGCTTCACCGTCGCCGAGGACGGCCGTACCGACGTCCTCGTCTACCACGCCCGCCAGTACAAGGAGATCGTCGGCGATCCGCTGCACGACCCCAACCGGCACACCAGGATCCAGAAGCTCGGCTGGAAGACGGACGGCACCCCCGACTTCGGCGTTCCCGTGGCCGACGGCGCGACGGGGGAGGGGACTTGAGATGAGACGTGCCCACGCCGTACTGCTCGCCCTCTGTCTCGCACTCGCCGGTGCCCTGGCCACCGCCGGGCCCGCGCAGGCCGCCCCGCAGACCATCGCCAACGGCACGCAGTTCACCGACCGTTCGGGCGGCCCCGTACACGCCCACGGCGGCGGCGTCCTCAAGGTCGGCGCGTACTACTACTGGTTCGGCGAGCACCGCAACGCCGACAACACCTTCCGTTACGTGGACGCCTACCGCTCCACCGACCTGAAGACCTGGGAGTTCCGCAACCACGTCCTCACCGAGGCCAGTCACACCGAGCTCGCCACCGCCAACATCGAGCGGCCCAAGGTCATGTACAACGCGCCCACCGGCCAGTTCGTGATGTGGATGCACAAGGAGAACGGCAGCGACTACAGCGAGGCCCGCGCCGCCGTCGCCGTCTCCGACACCGTGGACGGCGACTACACCTGGCGCGGCAGCTTCCGGCCGCTGGGGCAGCACATGTCCCGCGACATCACCGTCTTCACGGACACCGACGGCGTCGGCTACATGGTCTCCGCCGCCCGCGAGAACTACGACCTGCACGTCTACCGGCTCACCGCCGACTACACCGGCGTCGCGAGCCTGGTCGCCAACCCCTGGCCCGGCGGCCACCGCGAGGCCCCGGCCCTGTTCAAGCGGGGCGGCGTCTACTTCATGCTGACCTCGGGCGCCACCGGCTGGAGCCCCAACCAGCAGCAGTACGCCACCGCCACCAGCCTTTCGGGCCCCTGGTCGGCGATGCGCAATGTCGGCGACTCGACCGCCTTCGGTTCCCAGACCGCGTACGTCCTGCCGGTACAGGGCAGCTCCGGCACCTCGTACCTGTACCTGGGCGACCGCTGGGGCAACTCCTTCGGCGGGACCGTCAACGACTCCCGGTACGTGTGGCTGCCGCTGGCCTTCCCGTCGTCCACGTCGATGTCGATGTCCTGGTCGCCCGAGGTCACCCTCGACACGGCCGCCGGGACGGTCAGCGGCACCGCTGCCACGTACAACACGCTGATCGCGCGGCACAGCGGCAGGTGCGCGGACGTGACCGGCCAGTCGGTGTGGCCGGGGGCGCAGATCAAGCAGTACGACTGCAACGGCGGCGGCAACCAGAGGTACTGGTTCAAGTCCGTCGGCAGCGGCTACTACCAACTGGTGGTCCGCGGCAGCAGCCTGTGCGTGCGGGAGAACGCGAGCACGGTCTCGCAGGAGAACTGCGACGCCTCCGCGACCGGCCAGCAGTGGTCCCTCACCACCACGGGCTCCTACGTCAACGTCACGTCCCGCGCCACCGGCGAGTGCCTGGACGTGAACGGCGGCTCCACCGCCAACTCGGCTGCGCTCATCACATACACCTGCAACGGAGGGACCAACCAACAGTGGACGCGCGGGACATGAGACCGGGCCGCACGCTCGGCCGGGCCGCCGTGACGACGGCCGTGGCGCTGGGCATCGGCCTGTCGGCCGTACCGGCCCAGGCACAGCAGCACAAGGGGCGTCCGCCCGCCCCCGGCATCGAGAACTGCACGGCCACCGCCTGCCACTTCGACCTGCCGCCCGGCACCTACGACGTGCGGGTCACCCTCGGCGGTGACCGGGCGTCCAGCACCGCCATCGGCGGCGAGACCCGGCGCGCCCTGCTCCCGGAGACCGCGGCACCGGCCGGGGAGCGGACCGTGCGGAGCTTCACCGTGAACGTCCGCACGCCCGAGGGCGAGCCCCTCGGCGCCGAGGGCACACCCGGACTCGACCTCACCGTCGGCGGGACCGCGCCCGCACTCGCCGGCTTCCGGGTCACCCCGGCCCGGCACGCCCGGCAGATCCTCCTGGTCGGCGACTCCACGGTCTGCGACCAGCCCGGCGACCCGTACTCCGGCTGGGGCCAGCAACTGCCCCAGTACCTGCGCAAGGGGCTGTCCGTGGCCAACTACGCGGATTCCGGGGAGAGTACGGTCAGCTATCTCGGGAACCCGCTCCTCTGGGACACCGTCCGGCCACTGGTCCGGCGCGGTGACCTCGTCCTGATCCAGCTCGCCCACAACGACAAGACCACCGACGAGGCGACCTACCGGGCCAACCTCGAGTTCCTGGTGGCGGGCGTGCGGGAGCGGGGCGGCGAGCCGGTCCTCGTGACCCCGATCGTGCGGCGCTGGTTCAACACCGACGGCACCCTGAACAACGACACGGCCCTGCTGGTCAACGGGCTCGGCGTCGACCACCCGGCCGTCGTCCGCTCCGTCGCCGCCGACCGGGACGTCCCGCTGATCGACCTCACGGCGCGGACCAGGGAACTGGTGGAGTCCCTCGGCGTGGAGGGCTCCAAGGCGCTGTACCTCTACAACGAGAAACGGGACAACACGCACACCTCCGTGCACGGCGCCACCGTGTACGCGGACCTGGTCCGCGAGGAACTGTTGAACCTGCGTCTGGTGCCCGAGGGCACAGTCAGGGTGGGATGAACCCCTGGGGCGCTCCGACCGGAACCGGGGCGCCCCAGGCCAACTCCCCGCGCCAGGACAGTCCCGGGCCCACCCTCACGCCCGGACGGTTCGGCCGGCACCGAAGCGTTCCGCTCCTAGCGTTGCCGCATGAACGAGAACACGCAGACCGGCCCTCCTTCCGCGGCCGTCACCGGCATGGTCGACCACGTCCTCGCCCTGGCCGCCACCTGGACCCGCTGGAACGGCGAACCCGCGCACGCCGACGGCCGCGTCCACACTCCGCACAAGGCGATCCGCCGCGTCGCCGACCACCTCGTCGACCACCTCGCGGAGATGGAGGCCCGGCTCGCCGGTGAGGAGCCGGAGCCCGACCACTGGCACGCCTCCCTGATCACCACCGAGGCCGACCTCGCCCCCTTCACCCCGCAGGACCTCGACGAGGCCCGCAGCCGCCTCACCCGGCTCGCCCGCATCTGGGCCGTCCGCCTCGAAGCGCTCACCGGCGAACAGCTCGACGACTCGCCCGGCGAGGGCTGGAGCTTCCGCGAACTCGCCCGCCATCTCCACGAGTCCGTCTACTACGCCGATGCCGTGGGAGACCTGTCATGACCACCTTCGCCGACCTCCACCACGCGGACGAACCCCTGCTGCTGCCCAACGCCTGGGACCACGCCTCGGCCTCCGCCCTCGCCGCCCGCGGCTTCCGGGCCGTCGGTACCACCAGCCTGGCCGTCGCCGCGGCGGCCGGGCTGCCCGACGGGGCCGCGGCCACCCGCGAGGAGACGCTGCGGCTCGCCCTCACCCTCGGCCCGGAGCCGTTCCTGCTCTCCGTGGACGCGGAGGGCGGCTTCGGTGACGACCCCGACGACGTGGCCGAACTGGCCCGTGAGCTGCACGCGCTGGGCGCCGCCGGCATCAACCTGGAGGACGGGCTCGGGCCCGCCGACCGGCACGCCGCGAAGATCGCCGCCGTGCGGGCGGCGGTCCCCGGCCTCTTCGTGAACGCCCGCACCGACACGTACTGGCTCGGTGACGGCGAGGACACCACCCGCCGCCTCGACGCCTATCTCCGGGCGGGCGCGCACGGGGTGTTCGTGCCCGGCCTCACCGGCCCCCGGGAGATCGCCGCCCTGGTGCGCGGCCTGGACGGCGTCCCCCTCAACATCCTCTACTCGCCCACCGGTCCCTCCGTACCCCACCTCGCCGACCTCGGCGTCCGCCGCGTCAGCCTCGGCTCGCTGCTGTACCGGCATGCCCTGGGCGCGGCGGTGGAGGCGGCGGCCGGCATCCGAGCGGGCCGGCGACCGGAGGGCACGGCGCCGTCGTACGAGGAGATCCGGTCGCTGAGCCGGCGGGACCGCGGTGGGAGCGACGACACGGTTTCCTCCGGATAACCCTGGTACGGTGGACGCTTTCGCGGGTATCAGACCCTTTGGACTCATCTCCGGCGAGGGACCGAGGAACCATGGACATGGACATCCCCGGCGAGAAACGGCTGGCCGCGGCGGTCGTGACGGACGACGAGGGGCGGGTGCTCCTGGTGCGCCGCAGCGCGGCGGAGAAATTCCTGCCCCGGGTGTGGGGCGTCCCGTGCGGCAAGCTCGAACCCGACGAGGACGCCCGCGACGGCGCGCTGCGCGAGCTGAAGGAGGAGACGGGCCTGCTCGGCGAGATCGTGCGCAAGGTGGGCGAGTCGTCCTTCGTCAGTGACTACCGGGGCCAGGAGACCAAGAACTGGCAGGAGAACTTCCTGGTCCGTCCGCTGACGGACCGGATCACGCTCCCCATGCCGGACCAGGCCCACGCCTGGCTGCACCCGTCCGAGCTGACCGGCGTCGACATCGACGCCTACAACCTCGACGTCGTGCGCCAGGCCCTCACGGACTCCTGAGCAGCTCCGCAAGACCCTTCAGCGCGGCCAGGTAGCCCGGCACGTCCAGCGGCTGCTTGGGCACCGCTCCCGGGTGCGGGCCCGCCGCCGTGAACACGTCGGTGTGCCGCCGCCGTCCGGCTCCCGTCTCCAGGAACAGCGTCACCGTCGGCGTCCGTGTGTCGCACCAGGCGCGGTGCAGGGTGTGCGCGGGCAGGGCGTAGGTGCTCCCCGCCGCGTAGTGGCCGGTGTGGGACAGCCGCAGCCGCGCCGGGCCCGCCGGGGTCAGCAGCCAGTTCGCCGATCCGTCCGCCAGGGACTCCTCGTACCGGGTCGCCTCGATGCCGCCGGCGCCGCCCGCCTCGTACAACTCCATGCAGAGCCGCCCCCGCACGATGTGCGAGGCCAGCGCGCAGCGGTGGTTGTGGATGTCCTCCTTGCCGGTGCCGCCCGCGCCCGCGTGCCACAGATGGACGCGCAGCATGTGCCGCGGACCCGCGTCGACCAGCAGCAGCTTGTCGAAGCCGAGCACATGCCGGTACGACAGCCGGGCGCGGCCCTCGAGATCGCCCTCGCCGTGGGCCAGTTCGGTGACCAGCTCCGACAGCCGGTCGTCGGCGCCCAGTTCCGCGACCACCGCGCCCGCCGCGGCCACCCGGTCCCGCTCGGGCAGCTCACCGTCCAGTGTCCGGGCCAGTAACCGCCGTGCCGCCGGAACCCGCCGACCCCCCATGTGCTCCGTCCCTTCCCTCACCGCTCGTCCGGCCGGTACGTCCACAGGGCGTGCGCCCGCAGCGCCGACAGGCCCTGGTACGTCATCCACATCGGGTGCCGGAGTCCGGTGCTGTCGCCCCGGTCCCAGGACCAGATGCCGTCCCGCTGCCCCGACCGCACCGCGGCGGCGGCCCCGTCCACCAGCTCCCGCCACGTCTCCTCCAGGCCGTCCTGCCGGGCGACCTCCAGCGCGCCCCGGGAGAGCAGGGCCCGCGCGATCCAGGTCGCGGTGAAGTGCCGTACGTTCAGCACCTCGTGGCGCGCGGGATCGTCCGGGCGGGGCCGGCGCACCTCCTCGCGCAGGTTCTCCAGGTCCAGGCAGGCGTGGTGCGGCGTGTCGGGGCAGGACAGCAGCCAGCGCACGCCGTCCTCACGGGCGGCGCGCACGCCCGCGCCCTCGCCCAGGACACGTGCGGCACGTTCCAGGGCGACCACCGCCTGCGCGGTGTGCAGCGGGGACGGCGGCCCGTACGGCGGGTCCAGCCGGTAGCCCCAGCAGCGCAGATGGTCACGGCCGGGGTCGCTGATCGCCCCGTCGACGAGGGCCTCGCGCAGCGGCGGCAGGGTGTCACCGCGGGGCGCGGCACGCAGCAGTCCGCGCAGCACCGTCGTCACCACGTGTGTCGACTCCCGTCCGGCGCGGTCGAGTTCGCGGGTGAACGCGGTCGTGCAGCGGTCCACCTCCTGGGCGAGACGCTCGGGCGACACGCCCGCCCGGGCCAGCGCGCCCAGCACCAGCGCGGTCACCTCGGGCCGTGCCTCGGCCCCCTGCGACCGGGCCGACCAGCCACCGCCCGGAAGCCGCAGCCGCCACAGCGTGTCGACCAGCTCGCCCGGCGCCAGCCGGCCGTCGGTCATGCCCAGGTCGAGCAGGGTCTGCAGCCCGTACGCCGTGCCGACGGACGTGGGGCGGGTGGGACCGCTCTCGCCCAGGGAGTGCGACCAGCCGGTGAGCCGCCCCCGGTCCGGGTCGTCGACCACCGACACCTGCGCGACCAGGTTGTCGTACGCGGATGCGAGGACATCGGGGAGCGGGCCGGGCGCGGGACCGGTGACGGGCCCCGGCGGGGTGGCCGCGGGGGCGGATCCGGCGGTCCTGGCGCGCACCAGCGCCGCCGCCAGCCACGCGGCGAGCGCCGTGCCGATCCCGCTCACCGAGGAGATCAGGTACTTCGCCGCCTCCCCGCCCAGGGAGCCGGGCAGCACCTGGAACAGGAACTGGAACACCCCGTACCCGGCGGCCGCGCAGCCCAGTCCGCCGAGCCAGCCCACGAACCGTACGGGCCGGGGCGCCCCGCCGTCCGGCCCGGCGGGCGGCGGGCCGGGGCGCACGGGTCTCAAGGGGCCGCGCCCCAGGCGTTGTCGGGACAAGGCGCGCTCCCTCCCCCCGAGTGGCGACACATGGTTCTCCCCGAAGATCCCATCCTAGGAAATCGTCTCCGACTCAACGTCCGTACCGCTGTTTTCGCCGTCTCACACCCGCCACGCGCGCCCGACGGTCAACACGGCTGTTCCCGCGGCCAGTTCACCAGGGTGATGTGCAGGGCCTCGACCGCCCTGTCCCAGGAGGCCCGCAGGTCCCGGGGGGCGCCGAAGGCGCCGGCGGACTCCAGGGCGCAGTAGCCGTGGAAGGTGCTGCGCAGCAGGCGTACGGCGTCGGTGAGATCGGGTTCCCGCAGGCCGTACGCCCGGAGCAGGCCGTAGGTGAGCTCGGCGGTGCGGCGCAGGGCGGGGGAGTCGGTGACCAGGGCCTGGTCCAGGGGGATCTGGGTGGCCGCGTAACGGCCCGGGTGGGTCAGGGCGTACTCCCGGTAGGCGCCCGCGAAGGCGGCCAGCGCCTCCTTGCCGGTCCGTCCGGCGACCGCCGCCGCGATCCGGTCGATCATCTCGCCGCCGGCCAGCAGGGCCATCCGGGTGCGCAGATCCCGCAGGCCGCGCACATGCGCGTACAGGCTCGCGTCCCTCACGCCGAAACGACGGGCCAGCGCGGACAGGGTGACGTTCTCGTAGCCCGCCTCGTCGGCGAGGTCGGCGGCGGCCGCGACGAGACGGTCGGTGGTGAGTCCGGCGCGCGGAATGGAGTCCTCCGAATCAAACCCGACGGGAAGCGCCCAGCCTACCGAGCAGATGTGCGCGAGCCGCCGCGTGAGGGGCATGCGCCGCTCATCCGTAAGTCGTCCGACGTTCATGCGCTGCCTCGATCCTCCACACGCGGCGTGATCGCGCCGCGGCATCGAGGAGGCACTTCCATGGGTCACGGGCACGCACACGGGCACCATCACCACCCTCACGGACACGACCACCAGCACGAGACGACGGCCCCGCTGCCCGCCGCCTTCGACACCTCCGTGCCCGACGAGGCGCTGAACCCCGAGCAGAAGTCCCGCCGCACGCTGCTGCGCCGGGCCGGGCTGCTCGGCGCGGGTCTCGCGGCCGGCACCGTGCTGCCCGCGGGCACCGGCGCCGCCACGCCCGCGCACGCGGCGGGCGACAGCGGCCGCGGCAAGGGCAGGAGCAAGGGCTTCCTGTGGCTGGCCGGTGACCACCACATCCACACCCAGTACAGCAGCGACGGCAAGTACCGCGTCGTCGACCAGGTCCGCCAGGGCGCCAGGCACGGCATGGACTGGCTGGTCATCACCGACCACGGCAGCGTCACCCACGCCAGGATCGGCGTCGAGAAGGTCAACCCGGACATCAAGGAGGCCCGCGCCGCCTACGAGGACACCCTCGTCTTCCAGGGACTGGAGTGGAGCATCCCGGCCGCCGAGCACGGCACCGTCTTCGTCCACCCCGGCCCGGGCGAGGTCTCCGTCCTCAAGCAGTTCGAGACCGACTACGACGGAGGCGTCAAGGGCGCCGGCGACTCCACCCCGGCCAACGAGGCTCTCGCCGTCGCCGGCCTCAACTTCCTCGCCGACCAGGTCAGGCGGCGCAAGGTCAAGGACGCCCTGATGCTCGCCAACCACCCGGCGCGCAAGGGCATCGACTCCCCGCACGAGATCCGTGCCTGGCGCGACGCCACCGGCGGGGACCGGCAGATCGCCGTCGGCTTCGAGGGTGCGCCGGGCCACCAGGCGGGCGGCCTGCCGAAGCCCCTCGGCCCGGGCGGGGCCCGCGGCATCTACGACGGCAGCCCGGGCGCCAACTCCTTCGCCGGCTACCCGCTGGAGAGCTACCGCACCTGGGGCGGCTTCGACTGGATGACCGCCACCGTCGGCGGCCTGTGGGACAGCCTCCTCGCCGAGGGCCGCCCCTGGTGGATCACCGCCAACTCCGACTCCCACCAGGTGTACGGCGACACCGGCGCCCGCGGTGGCGGCGACTTCAACGCCAACGGACGCTACGACGACCCGGTCTACGCCGGACGGATCGACATCACCCAGAACGACTACTGGCCCGGCCAGTACAGCCGCACCCACGTCGGCTCCGACGGCTTCTCCTACGCCGCCGTCATGGACGGCATTCGCGCCGGCCGCATCTGGGTCGACCACGGCCAGCTCGTCAGCGGCCTCGACGTCCGGGTCTCCGGCGGCAGCCGCTGGGCCACCCTCGGCGGCGCCCTGCACGTGCGCAAGGGCACCAAGGTCACGCTGACCGCCGACATCGCCCTCGCCGGCGGCGCCAACTGGGCCGGGTTCGTCCCCGGGCTCGCCCGCGTGGACGTCATCCAGGGCGACGTGACCGGCCCGGTCGCCGACAAGGACACGTTCACCGCGCCCACGGCCAGGGTCGCCCGGTCGTACGAGATCGACAAGTCGGCCGGCACCGTCCGCGTCACCTTCGACCTCGGCCGCGTCGACCGCCCGGTGTACGTCCGGCTGCGCGGCACCGACGGCAACCGGTCCGCCGTCGGTGCGATGGGCGCCCAGGTCGACCCGGCCGGCCCCGCCCTCGACGTCGTGGGCGACGCCGACCCGTGGCGCGACCTGTGGTTCTACACCAACCCGGTGTGGGTCCTGCCGTCGTGACGCCGTACGCCCTCACCGTGGACGCGGGCATCAGGGACGTGCTCGACGCCGACCGACTGCTGCACCGGATGACAGCCGAACTCGCCCTCCCCGAGGACACGTTCGGCTGCACCCACCTCGTGCGCGACGACCGTCCGCGCATCGCCGTGTCCCTGTCCCTGCCCGCGCGGCCGCTCCCGGACACCCTCCGGGAGCGGCTCGCGGGGTACGGTGCCGTCTCCCCGGGGCTGCCCGACGCGGTGGGACGCGCGGTGCTCTATCCGGGGGCCTCGGCCCTCACCGGCACGATGACCGTCGCGGAACTGCTCGCCGGCTCCGCGATCGCCCGCGTGACGGTCCTGGGCACGCCCGAGCCACCCGATCCCCGGACCCGCATGGTGACCCGTGACCACGTACGGCCGCAGTGGCAGCGGGACGAACTCGTCCTCGCCGCCACCTGGGCCCTGGGCGGCACGCTCGTGCCGTTCGAGGTCCCGGACCCCACGCCCTGCTGCGCGGACCACTGAGCCCCGTCAGTCGCGCGGCTGGGAGAAGACGAAGGAGAACTCCGCGGGCTCGGGCCACAGGTAGTACCGGGGCAGCGGGCCCGGACCGCAGGACTGGGAGCCGATGCCGTGCAGCCGGTGGTCCAGGTGGACCCAGACCGTGTCCCCGGGGACGAGGTCGGTGCGGTGCCGGGCGGCGTCCAGGTGCTCGGTGGTCCAGGGGCGGGCCGTGAGCCAGAACTCCGGGTCGCCGTCGATCCGCAGTCCGCCGATCTCCGCCCACCGCACGTCGGCGTGGGCGCCGTTCTCCTGCGGGCGCACGTAGGGCGTCTGGAGGTCCTGGACGCTCGCGCCCCACTGCAGGTCCTTGGACGCGGTCCGGGTGTCGGGATACGACTCGCTCCCGCCGCCGAACCAGACGACGGCGTCCTCGGGCGTGCCCGCGAGTCCGAAGCGGATACCGAGCCGGGGCAGCGGCACCCGCCAGTCGCCCTCCGGTACCACCGAGACGGCCAGCCGTACGTGCGTGCCGTCGGACGTCCAGCGGTACACCGTCCGCAGCCCCGCCTCCCGGCCGGCGGGTGCCACCCGGGTCCGTACGGTCAGGCCGTCGCCGTCCGTCTCGACGGCCTCGACACGGTGCCGCATGCGGTGCAGGCCCAGCTCGCGCCAGAGCGGCCCGTACCGGGTGTCCGTCTGCCAGGACGCCCCGTCGTCGTTGTCGGTGGTCGCCCGCCACACGTCCAGGCGCAGATCGCGCACCGGCACACCGAGAAGGGTGCGCGGCGCGCCGGTGCGGGCATCGAGGACCGCCGGGCCCAGGGTGATCCGCTCTCCGTCGACGGCGGGGCGTACGCCGGCCGCCACGGGTGACGGGACGCGGCGGGCCACCGTCCCCTGCGCCCAGGCCACCTCGTGGTTCCTTCCGGCCCAGGGCGTGTCCTCGGCGAGCCGCGCCTCGACCGTCCACTGCACCTCCTCGCCCTTGCCGTCCGGGGCCTCGGGCAGCTTGACCTCCGCCGACTCCCCGGGGGCGAGCGGCGGCACGGCGAGCGGGTGCGCCCCCTTCGGCCGGCCGTTCACCTGGTAGGAGAACGAGAACTCCAGGTGGGACAGGTCCGCGAAGTCGTACCGGTTGGTCACCCGTACGGTGCCGTCCGCGTCGCCCGCCCCGATCCGGACCGGCTCGATCACCTTCTTGTACTCGATCAGCCCCGGTGACGGCGTGCGGTCCGGGAAGAGCAGTCCGTCGCAGACGAAGTTGGCGTCGTGCAGCTCCTCCCCGAAGTCACCGCCGTAGGCATGGCCCAGTTCCGGGTGCTCGACGCCATGGTCGATCCACTCCCAGACGAAGCCGCCCTGGAGCCGGTCGTACCGCTCGAACAGCTCCTGGTACTCGGTGAGCCCGCCGGGGCCGTTGCCCATGGCGTGTGCGTACTCACAGAGGATCAGGGGCAGTTCGCGCCTGCGGTGGGTGCCGCCGTCCAAACCCCGCGCGATCCGCTCGACCTCCTCGTGCGGCGGGTACATCCGCGAGTACACGTCCGTGTCACGGCAGCCGGTGTCGCCCTCGTAGTGCACCGGGCGGGACGGGTCCCGGTCGTGGATCCAGTCGGCCATCGCGGTCAGTCCGCGTCCGGTGCCGGCCTCGTTGCCGAGGGACCACATCACCACCGAGGGATGGTTCTTGTCCCGCTCGACCATGCGCGCGGCCCGGTCCAGCAGGGCCGGCGTCCAGCGGTCGTCGTCGACGGGGTTGTCCCGCCAGTCCTGTTCGACGAAGCCGTGGGTCTCCAGGTCGCACTCGTCGATCACCCACAGCCCGTACTCGTCGCACAGGTCGAGGAAGGCCGGGTGCGGCGGATAGTGCGAGGTGCGGACCGCGTTGACGTTGTGCCGCTTCATCAGCAGCACGTCCTCGCGCATGGTGTCGAGGTCCAGCGCGCGGCCCTCGCGCGGGTGCCACTCGTGCCGGTTGACGCCCTTGAACAGCAGCGGCGTGCCGTTCACCTTGATCAGGCCGTCCTCGACGACGACCGTACGGAAGCCGACGCGCAGCGGCACGCGTTCGCCCGCCGTCACCAGCACCCCGTCGTACAGCCGGGGCGTCTCGGCCGTCCACGGCTCGACCGGGAGCGTCACCGGCTCGCCGGCCGCCACGTCGATGCCCAGCTCCTCGACGACCACGCGTCCTTCGACGTCGGAGTCGACGCGCAGGGTTCCCGCGCCGGTGACGTGGTCGTAGGAGGCGTGCACGAAGAAGTCGCCGGCGGCGCCGGCCGGGCGGTGCAGCAGGGTCACGTCACGGAAGATGCCGGGCAGCCACCACTGGTCCTGGTCCTCCAGGTACGACCCCGCCGACCACTGGTGGACCCGGACCGCGAGGACGTTCCCGGACGGCTTCAGCAGGTGCCCGACCGCGAACTCGTGCGGCAGCCGTGACCCCTTGAACTCCCCGATGTCCGTACCGTTCAGCCAGACCCGGGCGCACGACTCGACCCCGTCGAAGCGGAGCACGGCCGTGCCCTCGCCCGGCCAGTCCCCGGGCAGGTCGAAGACGCGCAGATGGTCGCCGGTCGGGTTCTCGGTGGGGACGTGCGGCGGATCGACGGGGAAGGGATAGAGGTGGTTGGTGTAGACGGGTGCGCCATGGCCCTGGAGCACCCAGTGGCCGGGCACGGTCACCTCCGCCCAGCTCCCGGCGTCGTACCCGGGCGCGGCGAACGAGTCGTCCTCGGCGTCGGCGGTGGCGGACACCCGCAGGCGCCAACCGCCGTTCAGGGACAGGGAGGCCGCGTCGGAGGACGCGTACCAGGCGCGCGGGGACAGGGTCCCGCGGCCGGGGGAGACGTCCTCGACGTAGCCGGTCGCCGGGGTGCGCAATGACATGGGTCTCCTAGATCGGTCCTGGCTCAGCCCTTGATCCCGGTCTGCGCGATGCCCTGCACCAGCCAGCGCTGGAGGAACAGGAACACGCACACCAGGGGAAGGACGGATATGGCCGTGGCCATGAAGATCAGATGGAAGTTGACGGTCTGGTTGGTCATGTAGGAGGAGAGGGCCACCTGGACCGTCCAGGAGCTCGGGTCCTGGCCGATGACCAGCGGCCACAGGAACGAGTTCCAGCCGCTGATGAAGGTGATCGTGGCGATGGCGGCGAAGAAGTTCAGCGAGTTCGGCACGACGACCCGCCAGTACGCGCCCCAGTAGCCGAGCCCGTCCACCCGCGCCGCCTCCTCCAGTTCCTTGGGGAACCCCAGGAAGTACTGCCGGAACAGGAAGCAGGTGAAACCACTGAAGAGGCCCGGAACGATCAGACCCCGGTAGCTGTCCACCCAGCCGAGCGAGGAGACCAGGACGAAGCTGGGCACGAAGGTGACCGCGGTCGGCACCATCAGGGTCACGAGGACGGCGTAGAACACCTTGTCGGCGTGCCGGTACGGGATGCGGGCGAGGCCGTACCCGGCCAGCGAGCAGACGAGCAGCGTGCCGACGGTGTGCGCCACGCCGACGACCGCCGAGTTCCACAGCGACCGGGCGAAGTCGACCGTCGGATCGTCGAACGGCTCGGTGATGTGACCCCACTGGATGTCGGTGGGGAAGAACTGCCACTCCTCGCCCGTGATCTCGGCGTCGGTGGACAGGGCGTTGCGCACGATCAGATAGAAGGGGACGAGGAAGAGCAGCGCGGCGACGGCCGTCGCCGCGTACAGGCCCGCCGATCCGATGACGCTCCCGCGCCGGACCCGGCGCGGTTTCCTCACCTCGCTGGTGGTCACTTGACGCCCTCCCCCCTGCCGAAGCCCATGATCCGGCCCTGGAGCAGCGTCACCAGACAGATCAGCACCGTCAGGATCAGCGCGCCCGCGCTGCCCGCGCCGTAGTCCTGGTTGTCGCCCAGGGCCTTGTAGTACAGCTCCACCAGGGGCGGTCGCCCCCAGGTGGTCTTCGACAGCAGGTTGAAGAACTCGTCGAAGGCCTGGTAGGCCGCCACGAGCAGCAGCAGGACCACCGCCGTCGAGGTCGCTCGCAGCTGCGGCAGCGTGATGTGGCGGAACGTCTGCCAGCCGGGCTTCGCCCCGTCGATGGCCGCCGCCTCGTACAGCTCCGGCGGAATGTTCTGCAGCGCCGCCAGGAAGAGGATCATGTAGAAGCCGGCTTGCAGCCACAGTCGTACGGTGATGATGACCAGCCAGTACCAGGGCGGGTCGGGGCTGGCCAGCCAGGCGGTGTCGTCGGCGCCGAACCAGCCGAGGACGGTGTTGGCGAGCCCGAAGCGCACGCCGTTGAAGACGGACATCTTCCAGATGAGCGAGGCGGCGACATAGCTCACCGCCGTCGGCAGGAAGAACACCGACCGGAAGAACGCCCGCATGAACCGCAGCCGGTTCACCGCGAGGGCGAGCGCGAGCGACAGTGCCCAGGTGGTCGGGACGATGATGACCGCGAAGACGGTGAAGGTGACGAGGGAGCCCGTGAACTCGTCGTCCGTCAGCATCGTCCGGTAGTTCTCGAAGCCGACGAACTCGCTGGGCGTGACCGTGAAGCGGGCCTCGAAGAACGACAGCCACGCGCTCCAGAGGATCGGGACGTAGACGAAGATCAGCAGGCCGATGAGGAAGGGGCCGGTGAACAGCCAGAAGGCGAGGGTGCTGTTGGCCCGCAGACTCCGCCGCGGCCGGGCGGGGGCGGGGCCGGTGACCTCGCGCCGTGTGGTGGTGGTCGACATCGCGTGACTGTCCGTCCGCCGGTCTATCCGAAGAGCTTGTCGAGCTCGCGGTTCACCTTCCCGTCGGCCTTGCCGAGCTCGGCCTCCGGGTCACCGTCCTTGCGGACGCAGTTGGCGAGGACGTCCTCCAGGGCCGTGATCATCGCCTGGGTCCAGCCGATGTTGTCGAAGTGCCCGAACTCGTTGAAGAGCTTGACGCCCTCGGCCGGCAGGCCCGACTTGAGCTTGTCGGCGGACTCGGCGAGCGACGTGCGCGGCGGGATGTGGAAGCCGTAGGAGAGCGCCCAGTCCTCCTGGTACTCCTTCTGGTCGATCCACAGCCACTTCACGTACTCCTTGGCCGCTTCCACGTTCTTGCCCTTGGCGTTGACGAACATCGACCAGCCGCCGTTGTAGACGGTCTGCCTGCCCGCGTCGGTGACCCTGGGGAAGGGGAAGATCCCGAGGTCGTCCCCGAGCGCCTCCTGCATCTGCGGCATCGCCCACATGCCGCACCACTGGACGGCGGTGAGCCCCTGGTTGAGCGCGGAGGGGTCCCAGAAGTCGGTCGGTGCGTCGAGCAGCAGATCACCGCTGGTGAACAGCTTGCGCAGGGTACTGAAGCCGCCGGCCACACCGTCCGTGTGGTACGCGATCTCGTTGTTCTCGTCCAGGGTGTCGGCGCCCGACGCCCAGATCAGCGGGTTGACCATCGAGTGCAGGGTGTTGCCGAGGTAGATGCCCTTGACCTTGTCGGTGGTCAACTCGGCTGCCGTGGCGAGCAGTTCGTCGAGCGTCCCCGGGATGCCGACGCCGGCCTTGTCGAACAGCGACTTGCGGTAGAAGAAGAACTGCGGGTCGTCGATCATCCGGACGCCGTAGATCTTCCCGTCGACGGTGTGCGACTGGATGTCGGCCGGGTTGAAGTCGTCCTTCACCGGGTCGACCAGATCGGTCAGATCGGCGACCTGACCGCTCTTGACGAGCTGGATCTGCGGGTGGAACTCGAAGACGTCCGGCGCCTTGTCGGTGAGCAGCGAGGCGAACAGCTTGCTCTCGAAGTTGGACCCCGTGATCCACTGCGTGGTCACGTTCGCCTCCTGGTACGCCTTCGCGTACCGCTTGATCGCCTGCTCGGTGCCGGCTTCCCCGTACGCGTGGAAGTACTGGACCAGGGTCTTGCCCGCACCCGGTCCGGAGCCGCCACCGCGGCCGTTGTTGCCGCCGCAGGCGGCGAGTCCGCCGACGGCGGCCAGGCCCAGGGCGGCGCGGAGTACTGATCGACGGTCCCAGGTGCTGTTGCTCGATGCCGGCATGTCGACGTCCTTGTCTTGAGTGCGGCTTGCGGCGGGTGGCGCTCAAGGACTTGCGGTGCGCGGGACGTTAACCTTCGGCCAATACTTCGGCAAGGGGTCGGACAAAGTCCGTGCGAAGCGTTGCGGCCCGTTCGTGATGACGAACGGGCCCGGAACTAGCGGCGGTTGCCGACGCCGCGCTTCCTGGCGTCCCTGCCCGCCGACTGCAGCGCGCCCTCCAGCGCGAACGTCGCCGCTCCCAGGCACACCGGATCGGTGGGGATCGGGGAGAGGACGATCCGGGTGGCGGCCAGCGGGCGGCGCAGCGCGTGCCGGGCGACGGCCGTCCGCACCTCGTCGAGCAGCGGCTCGCCGAACGCGACCGCGACCCAGCTGCTGAGCACGACCACCTCCGGGTTGAAGAGGTTGATCAGGTCGGCGACCCCGGCGCCGAGATAGCGGGCGGTGTGCCCGAGCACCCCTGTCGCCACCGGATCGCCCGCGCTCACCCCTCGGGCCAGCGCGTCGATGGTGGCGGTCTGGTCGCCGGGACGCAGCAGCGGACTGTCCGGGCTCGACTCCCGCAGGTTCAGCATGATCCCGGGTGCGCCGGTGTACGTCTCCACACAGCCGCGGTTGCCGCAGTGGCAGGGGCGACCGTCCAGGACGAGGGTGGTGTGCCCCCACTCGCCGGCGCTGTTGCTCACCCCCCGGTGCACCGCGCCGCCCAGCACCAGCCCGGCCCCCACCCCCGTCCCGAGGTTCACCACCACCGCGTCCCCGTACCCGCGCGCCGCCCCGAACCACAGCTCGGCCACCGCACAGGCCCGCAACGGGTTGTCCAGGTACAGGGGGTACGCGATGTGCTCCGCGAGCAGGCCGAGCAGCGGTACGTCGTGCCAGTCCCAGTTCGGCGCGTACGCGCAGACACCGGTGTCCCGGTCCACCTGGCCCGGCACGCTCACCCCGACCCCGAGCACCCGCGCGCTCTCCACCCCGGCCTGCGCCACCACCGACCCCACCGCCGTGGCCACGTGCCCCACGACCTGCTCGGGCCGGCTCTCGCCGGGACGCATGCTTTCGCCGGCGCGGGCCAGCACGTTCAGCGCGAGGTCGAACAGCTCGACCCGGACGTACGTCTCGGCCAGGTCGACACCGATCAGCGCGCCCCCCGACGCGTCGACGGCCACCAGGCCCCGGGGACGGCCGCCGGCCGAGTCCTCGAAACCGACCTCGGTGATCATGCCGAGGGCGAGCAGCTCCCCGACCAGGGTGGCGACGGTGGCGAGGCTCAGGCCCGTGGCGGCCGCCAGCTCCTGCCGGGAGGTGGGCGACGCGGCGATGATCTGGCGCAGCACCTGGTAGCGGTTGGCCGTGCGGATGTCCCGCGATGTGCGCTTCACCGGGCTGCCCCCATCCCTGCCGGGCCGGGCCGACCGGGCACCGGCGCGCGGCAAGGCTATGCAGGAGGCGGACCTTTCGACAAGGGGTTAGGAAAGGGGCTTGACGAAGTCCGGACAGGGCCGGCGGGCGTCAGCCGCCCAGGACGTCCCGGACGAAGGCGTTGGTGAACTTGCCCGCCGGGTCCAGGTCACGGACGAGCGCCCGGAAGTCGTGCAGGCGCGGGTAGCGGGCGTGCAGCTCCACCGCCGGCGTGGTGAACACCTTCCCCCAGTGCGGTCGCGCGCCGAACGGCGCCAGCGCCTCCTCCACCCGCCGCACCACGGGCAGCACCGACCGGGTGTCCTCGACCCAGGTGAAGTGGACGGCCACCGTGTCCCGGCCGTAGGAGGGGCTGAGCCACTGGTCGTCGGCGGCGACGGTGCGCACCTCGCAGGTCTGCAGCGCCGGGGCGACCGTCTCCCGGACGGCGTCCACCGCCCGCAGCACGCCGACGGCCGACTCCCGCGGCATCAGGTACTCCGACTGCAGCTCCGCCCCGCTGCTCGGCGTGAACTCCGCCCGGAAGTGCGGCAGTCGCTCGTGCCAGGGGCCGGCCACGCCGAACTGCTCGGTGCAGTTCACCGCCGGCATCCCCGGCACCGGGTGCATCTTCTCGGTCGCCGCGGGCGCCCACGGGAAGTCCGGCAGCGGCCGGTCGGTGCGCCGCTTCACCCACACCTGGCGGAAACCCGGCGCCCGCCAGTCGGTGAACAGGCTCACGCTGTACGCCGCCGACATCACCTTCTCGAACGTGGCGGGATCCAGCCCCTCCAGCGGCATCTCGGTGAACACGTGCTGCTCGACCTCGAAGGCCGGCTCCAGGTCCAGGGTGAGCGCGGTGACGACACCGAGCGCGCCCAGCGAGGTGACCGCGCCGCCGAACCGCTCGTCGCCGCGCGCCACGGTCACCGTCGAGCCGTCCGCCGCGACCAGTTCCACCGCGCGCACGGACGAGGCGAGCGGGCCGTTGCCGACGCCGGAGCCGTGGGTGCCGGTGGCGACCGAGCCGGCCACCGAGATGTGCGGGAGCGACGCCATGTTCGCCAGCGCCAGCCCGTGCCGGTGCACCTGCCGGGCCAGCTCCGCGTAGCGAACCCCGCCGCCGACCCGTACCGTCCGGGCCGCCGTGTCCACGTCGACCTGCGGGGGCAGCGCTTCCAGGGAGAGCAGGACGCCCTCCTCACCGGCCTCGGCGATCTCGTTGAAGGAGTGCCCGCTGCCGAGGGCCCGCACCCGTGAGCTCTCCCCGACCAGCGTGCGCAGCGCGTCCAGGGTGCGCGGGCGGTGCAGCTCCCGGGCGGCGTAGGTGATGTTGCCCGCCCAGTTGGTCACGGTCTCGGCCATCGCTCGTCCTTCCTGACGATCGGGGCCGAAAAGGGCCCCTGCCGGAACCTACCCCGGGAGTGATCCACGCCATGTGGGGGGACCCGGCACCCCGGACGTCCGGGCGGGGGCATACCGTGAGGAGTCGTACGTCCGAACCGGGAGGAGACACTTCGATGGGCAGCCGTACCGCGCTGGTCGAGGACCTGATGGAGCGGTTCCCGCATGTGCCGCGCGAAGCCGTCCTCAAGGAGGACCTGCTGCGCGGCGGTGTGGCCTTCGACCCGTCCGCGCTCAGCGACAACGAGAGCGGAGAGGTCAAACCGAAGTCGTACTTCATCTTCTCCTTCGACCACGGCACCCTGCCGGAGCTGGGCGAGGCCGCGCTGCGCCGCCCGCCGGAGGAGATCATCCTCACCGGCGGCCCGTACGACCTGCGCCGCACGGTCGTGTCCGTGCGCGTGAACCCGGCCTCCCCCTACCGCGTCGCCGCCGACGAGCACGGCATGCTCGGCCTCTACCTCGACGGCAAGCGGATCTCGGACGTCGGCGTGCCGCCCATGCCCGAGTACTACCGGCACACCCTGTCCAACGGGAAGTCGGTCATGGAGGTCGCCCCCACCATCCAGTGGGGCTACCTGATCTACCTGACCGTCTTCCGGGTCTGCCAGTACTTCGGCGCCAAGGAGGAGTGCCAGTACTGCGACATCAATCACAACTGGCGCCAGCACAAGGCGGCCGGCCGGCCCTACACCGGCGTGAAGGCCGTCGAGGAGGTCCTGGAGGCCCTCGAGATCATCGACCGGTACGACACCGCGAAGACGTCCACGGCCTACACCCTCACCGGCGGCGCCATCACCAAGACCGTCTCCGGACGCGACGAGGCCGACTTCTACGGCCACTACGCCAAGGCCATCGAGGAGCGCTTCCCCGGCCGCTGGATCGGCAAGGTCGTCGCCCAGGCACTGCCCAGGGACGACGTGCAGCGCTTCAAGGACTACGGCGTGCAGATCTACCACCCCAATTACGAGGTGTGGGACGAGTACCTGTTCAAGATGTACTGCCCCGGCAAGGAGCGCTACGTCGGCCGCGACGAGTGGCACAGGCGGATCCTCGATTCGGCGGAGATCTTCGGCGCGCGCAACGTGATCCCCAACTTCGTGGCGGGCGTGGAGATGGCCGAGCCCTTCGGCTTCAAGACGGTCGACGAGGCCATCGCCTCCACCACCGAGGGCCTGCGCTTCTTCATGTCGCAGGGCATCACGCCCCGCTTCACCACCTGGTGCCCGGAGCCGACCACCCCGCTCGGCAAGGCCAACCCGCAGGGCGCGCCGCTGGAGTACCACATCCGGCTGCTCCAGGCGTACCGGCAGACCATGGAGGACTTCGGCCTCTCCTCGCCCCCCGGCTACGGTCCGCCCGGACCCGGCAACGCGGTGTTCTCCGTCAGTTCCTTCATGGACAGCCTCCCGGCGCAGGAGCCCGCCGAGACGGTCTGAGACACCGGGCGTCCCAGCGCCCCTTCAGGAAGACACGACGGAGGACGCGGAGGACGCGGAAGGCCGGAACCGAGACGTTCCGGCCTTCCGCGCGTATTGTCCCTGCGAGGGGTGGCCACGCCGCCACACAAAGTGAGGGAAGCGCTTGTCAGTTGTGTCGGGGACGTGAAAAGCTCGGCCACTGCCGCGAGGTTTCCCCCAACTCCATTGCCGCTATGGCGAGTTGACCTCGTTCGTGATGCGGGAGTCTCATGCCCGACCTGCCGAGCCCCCAGGACGCCACCGAGGCGGCGCTGTTCACCGAGTGCTGGGACGCGGCGCTCTCCTACGCCGACCTGTGCACAGCCGGGTCCGCCGCCGCGGCGGAACTGGCCCGCGAGGCCTTCGCACAGGGCATACGGGAGCTGCGCGAGGCGGAGTCGGGCACCGTCCGCGGCTACAGCCGCCGTTCCACCCGGCTGCCCCGAATACCCCTGCTGCTGACCGCCGTTCGCAACACGGCGGCCGCCTGGGAGGAGGCGGGCCAGGGACACAAGCTCGACCCCGATCTGCGGCTGTGGCTCCACTCCGACAAGGCCGCCCGCCACACCGGCCCGCCACTGGAACGCCCGGTCGCCCTGCGCGGACTGCGCGATCTGCAGCCCGCGGACGCCGAACTGCTCTGGCTGGCCGAGGCGGAGGCCCTGCCGCTGCCCCTGGTGGCACGCCGGCTCGGCCTCGACCCCGCCACCGCGGCCGACGAACTCGCCCAGGTCGGCCGCCTGTTCCGGGACCGCTGCCACCGCAACCACCTCGACTCGCCCCTGGACGCCGAGTGCCGCAGCTACGCCCGGCTCCTCGACGCCGTCACCCGCTCACCCGCCGCGGACACCCCCGACGACCTCTCCCGGCACCTCGCCACCTGCCACCGGTGCGCCGAGGCCGCCGCCTGTCTGCGACTGCACGGCGGGGGACTGCCCGGCGCACTGGCCGGCGGGGTGATCGGCTGGGGCGGCCTCGCCTATCTGGAACGCCGTCGCCGCGCCGCCGAGGTACGGCTCGGAGCCGGACGCCCGGACCGGGCCGACGCGGACAGCGGCGACCCGGCGGACGGCGGGGACAGGACACGCGTCGCCCGGCACGGTCTGCTGGTCGCCGCCCTCCTGGTCTCCCTCCTCGCGCTCGCGGTCTCCCTGATGCCGTTCGGCGACACGGCCGACGAGGGCGCCGCACGCCCGGACGCCGACCGGCAACCGGTGGCCGACCCCGGACCCTCCCTGCCCTCCGCGCCCACGGCCCCTACCGGTGAAGCCCCCGCGGGCTCCCCGGAACCGTCCCCCGAGCGCACCCCGGACCGGAAGAACCCCGACCCCGGACCGCAGGGCACCTCCTCCGCCACCGCCGCGCCCGAGACCACCGCCCGCAGCGAGCCGGCCGCCTGCCGGGTCGGCTACGACCTGCTCAACGAGTGGCCCGACGGCTTCCAGGCCACCGTCACCGTCACCACACGCGACCCCCTCGACTCCTGGCGCGTCGGCTTCACCTTCCCCGACGGCCAGCGGGTCACCCAGATGTGGGACGCCTCGCCCGACCAGGACGGCTCCCGGGTCACCGCCACCGCCGCCGACTACAACAAGTCGGTCGCCGCCGGCGGGAAACTCGCCTTCGGCTTCCTCGCGTCCCGCGACGGCACGAACCACCCGCCGTCCGGCTTCACGCTCAACGGCCGCACCTGCGCGACGGCGTGACGCGGGAGCCCGGAAAAACAAGTTGACGGGCCGGGGCGACCGCGGGCTACTGTGAGCACAGATCACGCGGTGGCCGTGCGCCGCCGTGCCGGACCGATCGTGGAGTGAGGAGGTGTCGACCGATGGCTGTCATTGCGCCGGGCGCTGCCCGCATTCAGGAATCCATCACGTCCACCTCCGTGGCCACCGGCTGATCCCACCCTTTTCCTGTCCGCGTACGCGGCTGCCGGGGCCACCCACCTGAAGGGTCACCCCCTTGAGTTCCACCTCCGTTTCCTCCGCGCTCGCCTCCTACGGCTGGGACGACGCATGGGCGGACGAGTTCGCCCCCTACGACGCGGAAGGGCTGCTGCCCGGACGCGTGATCCGGGTCGACCGCGGCCAGTGCGACGTCGTCACCGCCGGCGGCACCCTGCGCGCCGACACCGCGTTCGTCACCCCGCACGACCCCCTGCGGGTCGTGTGCACGGGCGACTGGGTCGCCGTCGAACCCGGCGGGAACCCGCGCTACGTCCGCGCGTATCTGCCGCGTCGTACCGCCTTCGTGCGCTCCACCTCCTCCAAGCGGTCCGAGGGGCAGATCCTCGCCGCCAACGTCGACCACGCCGTCGTCGCCGTCTCCCTCGCCGCCGAACTCGACCTGGCCCGGATCGAACGCTTCCTCGCGCTCGCCTGGGAATCCGGGGCGCAGCCGGTGGTCGTCCTCACCAAGGCCGACCTCGTGCCGGACGCGGTGACCCGAGCGCACCTCGTCCAGGACGTGGAGACCAGCGCGCCGGGTGTGCCCGTACTCACCGTCAGTGCCAAGGACGGGGACGGGCTCGACGTCCTCGCCGCGATCACGGCCGGCGGTACGTCGGTGCTGCTCGGACAGTCCGGCGCGGGCAAGTCCACCCTGGCCAACGCGCTCCTCGGCGAGGACGTGATGGACGTCCGGGCCATCCGGGACGTCGACGGCAAGGGCCGCCACACCACGACCACCCGCAACCTGCTGGCGCTGCCCGGCGGGGGAGTCCTCATCGACACACCGGGACTGCGGGGCGTCGGCCTGTGGGACGCCGGCACCGGCGTCGGACAGGTGTTCGCCGAGATCGAGGAGTTCGCCGAGAGCTGCCGCTTCCACGACTGCGCCCACGAGAGCGAGCCGGGCTGCGCGGTCCTCGACGCCGTCGAGACCGGTGACCTGCCGCAGCGCCGTCTGGAGAGCTACCGCAAGCTGCTCCGGGAGAACCAGTACATCGTCGCCAAGACCGACGCCAGGCTCCGCGCGGAGATCCGCAAGGACTGGAAGCGCAAGGGCGCCATCGGCAGGGCGGCGATGGAGGCCAAGCGGGGCCGCCTGCGCTAGGGGTGTCGTTTGGATCAGGACGGCTTCGGGCGACGGTGCCTCACAGCCGAGCCGGGCGGGGTCCGGTGGGTGCGACTGCGAGGCGGAGGAGGGAGTCGACGCGGAGCGTCGAGGACCGACGACGACGCCGCAGAGGTGCGTGCCGGGCCCCGCGGCCCCGGCAAGATCCAAACGACATCTCCTGGACGGCCTCCGTGTCCGATTTCCGCCAGCCGGGGCCTCCCGGCCGGTGGAGACTGGACGGTGTGAAGGACGAGGACAGCAGGTACGAGGCGGTACGCAGCCGGGACGCCCGGTTCGACGGGGTGTTCTTCTTCGCCGTGGAGACGACCGGCATCTACTGCCGGCCCAGCTGCCCCGCCGTCACCCCGAAGCGGCACAACGTGCGGTTCTTCGCGACCGCCGCCGCCGCGCAGGGCTCCGGGTTCCGCGCCTGCCGGCGCTGCCGCCCGGACGCCGTGCCCGGCTCCGCCGAGTGGAACGTGCGGGCCGACGTCGTCGGCCGGGCCATGCGGCTGATCGCCGACGGCGTCGTCGACCGCGAGGGCGTCGCCGGACTCGCCGCACGGCTCGGCTACAGCGCCCGCCAGGTGCAGCGCCAGCTCACCGGCGAGCTGGGCGCCGGGCCCGTCGCGCTCGCCCGGGCCCAGCGGGCGCACGCCGCGCGCGTGCTCCTGCAGACCACCGGGCTGCCGGTCACCGAGATCGCCTTCGCCTCCGGATTCGCCAGCGTGCGGCAGTTCAACGACACCGTACGGGCCGTGTACGCCGGCACCCCCAGCGAGCTGCGCGCCTCCGCGCCCCGCCGGGGCAGGGCCGCCACGCCCTCCGCCGGAATCCCCCTGCGGCTCGCCCACCGCGGCCCCTACCAGGCGGGACCCGTCTTCGACCTGCTGGAACGCGAGGCCGTCCCCGGCATCGAGGACGTGAGCGGCACCCCGGGAGCCCGCACCTACCGGCGGACGCTCAGGATGCCCTACGGCACCGGCATCGCCGCCGTCGAGGAACGCCCGCACACCGGGCCGGGCGCCCACCCCGGCGGCTGGCTCGACGTCCGCGTCCACCTCACCGACCCCCGCGATCTGACCACCGCCGTACAACGCCTGCGGCGGCTGTTCGACCTGGACGCCGACCCGTACGCCGTCGACGAGCGACTCGGTGCCGACGCTCGCCTCGCCCCGCTGGTCGCCGCCCGGCCCGGACTGCGCTCACCGGGGGCCGCCGACCCGGACGAACTGGCGGTGCGCGCGCTGGTGGGCCGCGACGAGGCCGCACGGCTGGGCCGGCGGTACGGCAAGAGGCTCGACGCCCCCTGCGGCACCCTCACCCACCTGTTCCCCGAGGCCGCCGTCCTCGCCGGGGCCGAGCCCGACGGCACCCTGGGCGCACTCACCGCCGCCCTCGCCGACGGCACCGTACGCCTCGGACCCGGCGCCGACCGGGACGAGGCCCGGCACGCCCTGGCCGCCGTCCCCGGCCTCGACGCCCGTACGATCGCCGAGATTCGCACCCGCGCGCTCGGCGACCCGGACGTGGCCCCGCCCGGACCCGGCATTCCCGACAGCTGGCGCCCCTGGCGCTCGTACGCCCTGAACCACCTGCGCGCCGCAGGGGAGTTGGAGTGACCATGATGACCACGACGTACTGGACCGGTGTGGACAGCCCCGTCGGACCGCTGCTGCTCACCGCCGCCCCGACCGGCGAGCTGACCTCGCTGTCCGTGCCCGGGCAGAAGGGCGGCCGCACGCCGGCGGACGACTGGCGGCGGGACCCCGGACCGTTCCGCGAGGCCGAGCGGCAGCTCACCGCGTACTTCGCCGGCGACCTCAAGGAGTTCCGGCTGGCCATGAGCGCCGTCGGCACCCCGTTCCGGGAGAAGGTGTGGGCCGCGCTCGACGACGTCCCCTACGGGGCGACCGTCTCCTACGGCGAGATCGCGGCCCGGATCGGCGCGCCCCGCGCCGCCGTGCGGGCCGTCGGCGGCGCGATCGGCGCGAACCCGCTGCTCATCGTCCGCCCCTGTCACCGGGTGATCGGCGCCGACGGCTCGCTGACCGGGTACGCGGGCGGGGTGGAGCGGAAGGTGCGGCTGCTCACCCACGAGGGAGTGCTGCGGCCGTGAGCCAAGGGGGTCGAGGGGTTCAAGGTGTTCAGCCCCAGAACACCGCACCCAGCCACGCCGCCGTGATCAGCTGACAGGTGAACAGTTCCGTCAGCAGACTCCAGCCGCCCGAGCGCAGCGCCGTGCGCAGCGCCGCGACCGCCTCGCCGTGGCGGCCCAGCCGGAGCCGCTCGAAGACGTAGATCCCGGCGAGGAAGCCCGGGACCGCGCCGATCACGGGCAGCAGGACGAAGCCGGCGAACGAGCCGCAGCCCGCGTACGCCAGCATCCGGGCGTCGTCGCCGCTCGCCCGCAGCCGGCGGGGCGGCAGCGCCCAGCGCACCACCTGCGACAGGAACAGCACGACGGTCGCCCCCACCAGCACCCACCACGCGACGGGCCGCGGATCCTTCAGCGCCCACCACAGGACCCCGGCCCACACCAGCCACGACCCGGGCACCCCTGGCAGCAGCACTCCCCACAGTCCGAGCAGGAGCACCAGTCCGGCGAGCAGGAGGTCCCACGCTCCCATCCCTCCAGAGTGCAGGAGGCCGGGGAACGGCGCAGGACGGAACGCCCCCGGTGCCACCCGTCGCACAGCCGTCCCGCCGTTCACCCGACAGGCCGTCCCGGGTGCGCCGCGGGGCGGGGATTTTCCCGATGCCCCGTTCTCATCCGGCCCGCGCGGTGGACAATCGAGGACATGAGCCAGCAGGGGGGAAGGCCCACCGGTCCCGAGGACGACTGGTGGGAACAGCTGTACGACGACGCCGCCGGTGACACGGGCCCCGTACCGGCCCCCGATTCCCTGGACGACCGCTTCGCCTCGGCGTCCGGCACGCTGAACGCGGGCGGGCCCGCCCCGGCCGACCCACCTCCCGCCCCGACGGTCCCGGGCCCCCGTCCGGCCGCCCCCGCCGCACCGGCGGGCCCTCCGCCACGACCCGCCGACGCCCCGCCCCGCGCGCCCTGGGACCCCCCGCCCGCCGCGGCCGCGGGCCCCACGGCCCTTCCCCCGCCCGAGCCGCGGCCGTCGCCGCCCCCGGCTTCTCCCACCTCCGGCACGGCCTTCGGCCGCTGGATCCCCGCCACCGCGCCTCCGCCCCCCACGGCCCCACCGGCCCCGGGGCCCGCGGACGACTCCGCCCCCCGGCTCGAACCACCCCCGGCCCCGCTCCCGTCCCGCGCCCACGTGGGATCCCGGCCGCCCACCTACGACGCCGAGCCCACCGCCCTTCCGCCGGCCGACCCCGACGCACTGGCCGACCTGGTGCCGGACACCGTGCTGGACGGGGCCCGCTACGGGGCCTGCACCCTGCGCGCCGCCTCCGTGCGCGGGGACTCCGCGCGCTACCGGGGCGAACCGCGCCGCGACGCGCTGCTGACCGCCCGGTTCGGAACGGGGGAGCAGGCCCTGGTCCTCGTGGCACTGGCGACCGGCGCCCGCACCGCGCCCGGCGCGCACCGGGCCGCCGCCGAGGCCTGCCGGTGGATCGGCGCGGCGGTGGGCCGCAGCCACGCCCGCCTCGTCGACGACATCAGGGCCGCCCGGCGCGGCGACCTCAAGTCCGGACTGCACCGCCTCACCGACCGCAGCCTCGGCAGACTCCGCGCCGGCGCGGCCGAGCAGGGCCTCGAACCCGACGCCTACGCGGCCACTCTGCGCTGCCTCCTCCTGCCCGCCGACCCCGAATGCCGCACCCGGGTCTTCTTCGGCGTCGGCCCCGGCGGACTGTTCCGGCTGCGGGACGGTGCGTGGCAGGACATCGAACCCGAGACCACCGAGGTCAGGGGCGAACCCGTGGTCGGTTTCGGCTCACCGCCCTCCGAGACCCCCGACGGCGACCGCCTCACCATGGACCTGGGCATCCCCACGCCCCCGAGCCCGTACGAACCCGCCCCCGAACCACCCCGCGAGCCCTTCCGCTTCCGCACCTCCATAGCCCGCCCGGGTGACACCCTGCTGATGTGCGGCACCGGCCTCGCCGACCCCCTGCGCGGCGAACGGGAGCTCCGCGCGCACCTCGCCGACCGGTGGTCCCGCCCCGGACCGCCCGGCCTCGCCGCGTTCCTCGCCGACACCCAGGTACGGGTCAAGGGATACACGGACGACCGTACGGCCGTCGCCGTTTGGGAGGCGTGAGCGCGCGCCGTGTGAATTCATGGAACCCGTCAGGCATCTTCGACACCAGAGGGGCAGACGGAAGCCATGGCCAAACAGAACGTCGCGGAACAGTTCGTCGACATCCTCACCCGCGCGGGAGTCAAACGCCTCTACGGCGTCGTCGGCGACAGCCTCAACCCTGTCGTCGACGCCGTGCGCCGCAACGCCGCCATCGACTGGATCCACGTCCGGCACGAGGAGACCGCCGCCTTCGCCGCCGGCGCCGAGGCCCAGGTCACCGGCAGGCTGGGCGCCTGCGCCGGCTCCTGCGGGCCCGGCAACCTGCACCTCATCAACGGGCTGTACGACGCCCACCGTTCCATGGCCCCGGTCCTCGCCCTCGCCTCCCACATCCCGTCCAGTGAGATCGGCCTCGGCTACTTCCAGGAGACCCATCCCGACCAGCTGTTCCGCGAGTGCAGCCACTACAGCGAGATGATCTCCAGTCCGCAGCAGATGCCCCGGCTGCTGCAGACCGCCATCCAGCACGCCGTCGGCCGCTCCGGCGTCAGCGTCGTCACCCTTCCGGGCGACATCGCCGACCATGCCGCCCCCGAGAAGCCCGTCGAGACCGCACTCGTCACCTCCCGGCCCACGGTCCGCCCCGGCGACGCCGAGATCGACCGCCTCGTCGACATGATCGACGAGGCCGAGAAGGTCACGTTGTTCTGCGGCGCCGGCACGAAGGGCGCGCACGCCGAGGTCATGGAGTTCGCCCAGAAGATCAAGTCGCCGGTCGGACACGCCCTGCGCGGCAAGGAGTGGATCCAGTACGACAACCCGTACGACGTCGGCATGAGCGGACTGCTCGGTTACGGTGCCGCCTACGAGGCCACCCACGAGTGCGATCTGCTGATCCTGCTCGGCACCGACTTCCCGTACAGCGCCTTCCTGCCCGACGACGTGAGGATCGTGCAGGTGGACGTGCGGCCCGAGAACCTCGGCCGGCGCTCCAAGCTGGACCTCGCGGTGTGGGGCGATGTGAAGGAGACGCTGCGCTGTCTGACGCCCCGGGTCCGCGCCAAGGACAACCGGAAGTTCCTCGACCGGATGCTGAGGAAACACACGGACGCGCTGGAGGGGGTGGTGAAGGCGTACACGCGGAAGGTGGAGAAGCATGTGCCGATCCACCCCGAGTACGTGGCGTCCGTACTGGACGAGATGGCCGACGACGACGCCGTGTTCACCGTCGACACCGGCATGTGCAACGTCTGGGCGGCCCGCTACATCTCGCCCAACGGCCGCCGCCGGGTGATCGGTTCCTTCTCCCACGGCTCGATGGCGAACGCGCTGCCGATGGCGATCGGGGCGCAGTTCACCGACCGGGGCCGGCAGGTCGTGTCGATGTCCGGTGACGGCGGATTCACCATGATGATGGGGGACTTCCTCACCCTGGTGCAGTACGACCTGCCGGTGAAGGTGGTCCTGTTCAACAACTCCTCGCTCAGCATGGTCGAGTTGGAGATGCTGGTCGCCGGACTGCCCTCGCACGGCACCGCCATGAAGAACCCCGACTTCGCCGCCGTCGCCCGCGCGTGCGGCGCCCACGGGGTGCGGGTGGAGAAGCCGAAGGAGCTCGCCGGGGCGCTGAAGTCCGCGTTCAGGCACAAGGGCCCGGCCCTCGTCGACATCGTCACCGACCCCAACGCGCTGTCCATCCCGCCGAGGATCAGCAAGGAGATGGTGACCGGATTCGCCCTGTCCGCCTCCAAGATCGTGCTGGACGGAGGCGTCGGCCGGATGCTCCAGATGGCCCGCTCCAACCTGCGCAACGTGCCGCGCCCGTAAGAGGGTGAACAGCAGTTCCTGTTTCTTTCAGTGGATATCCGGTTTCATCAGTGAATATCTTGATGATGTGAAGCTTTCCGAGTGGGCGGCGCGCAACGGCGTGCACTACCAGACCGCGTGGACCTGGGCGAGGGAGGGCCGTATGCCGGTTCCTGTCGTCCAGACGCCGTCGGGTACATGACTGGTGAGCGAGTCCGTCCCGCAGGCCGCCGGGCGGGTCGTGGTGTACTGCCGTGTTTCGTCCGGTGACCGGAAAGCGGGCCTGGAGCGCCAGGTCGCCCGGACCGTTCAGGGGGCAATGTCCCGGGGTCTGGTGGTCGCCGACGTGGTGACGGAGGTCGGCTCCGGTTTGGACGGGCGTCGTCGCAAGCTGCACCGGCTGCTCGCCGACCCGGGTGTGGGGACGATCGTGGTCGAGCATCGTGAGTGCCTCGCCCGGTTCGGCGTCGAGCACTTGGAGGCCGCCCTCTCGGCCTCGGGGCGGCGCCTGCTCGTCCTTGACCCGGCGGAGACCGCCGACGATCTCGTACGGGATGTCACCGAGGTCCTGACCTCGATGTGCGCGCGCCTGTATGGCCGGCGCTCCGCGAAGAACCGCGCCACCCGGGCAATCGCCGTTGCCACCGGTGCGCAGGTGGCCGGATGAAGAAGTTCACGCCGCAGCCGGGTTTCACCGTCCTCGCGTACAAGCTCGCACTGGACCCGAACGCCACCGCCGGCCGCCGCCTGTGCTTGCACGCGGGTGCCGCGAGGGCGGCGTACAACTGGGCGGTCGCTTACATCACCGCCGCGTGGTGGCAGCGCAGGGCCGAGCAGTCGTACGGCATTACCGAGGACGAGCTGACACCGTGGCGGTCATGGTCGCTGCCCTCGCTGCGCAAGGCCTTCAACGAGGGCAAGCGCACCAGCCCGCGCTTCGCCGGCTGGTGGGAGGAGAACTCCAAGGAGGCATACAACACCGGCCTGGCGGGCGCGTCGGCGGCGTTCGACAACTACGCGAAGTCCAGGAGCGGCAGGCGCAAGGGCCGCAAGATGGGCCTCCCGCGCTTCAAATCGAAGCGGAAAGCGCGCCTGACCTGCCGGTTCACCACTGGAACGATCCGTATCGAACCTGACGGACGGCACATCACCCTGCCCAGGATCGGCCGCGTCCGCCTCCACGAGAGCGCCTCCCGCCTGCGGGCCCTCGCCGATGCCGGGCACCTGCGGATCCTGTCCGCGACGGTGCGTCTGGACCGGGGGCGCTGGTTCGTGTCGTTGCAGGTCGAGGAGAAGCACCAGCTGGTGAAGGTCGCCCGTCCCGACGCGGCGGTCGGTGTCGACCTCGGCATCAAGACGCTCGCCGTCCTCGCGGACAGCGACGGCGTCCTCGCCGCGGAACCCAACCCACGCCACCTCGACCGCGCGCACAAGCAGCTGCGCCGCGCCGGCCGCGTCGTCTCACGCCGCCAGGGACCGGACCGGCGCACCGGGCAGAAGGCGTCGAAGCGCTGGGGGAAGGCCAACCGGGCCCGGAACAAGGTGCACCACCGGGTCGCGAACCTCCGCGAGGACACCCTCCACAAGATGACGACCCGTCTTGCCCGCGAGTACGGCACGATCGTCGTCGAAGACCTCAACGTTGCCGGCATGGGCCGCAACCGGCGCCTGTCCCGCCGCGTCGCGGATGCCGCGTTCGGCGAGATCCGACGCCAGCTCGCCTACAAGACCCGCTGGCACGGCACGCGGCTCGTCGTCGCCGACCGCTGGTTCCCCTCCTCGAAGACCTGCTCTTGCTGCGGTGCGGTGAAAGCCAAGCTGCCCCTCGGCATGCGCGTCTTCGCGTGTGACAACTGCGGACTGGTCATCGACCGGGACGCGAACGCCGGACACAACCTGGTCGCCCTCGCGGCCCGCACCACAGATACCGGAGTGGCCGGAGACCTGGACCCCGCCAAGGCGGAGTCGAAGCCCCGTGGAGCCGACCACAAGACCCGCAGCACCCGACCGCGCCGCAAGGCCGGAACGGGGCGGGCAGGTGGCACAATCCCCGGCCCCCGGGCCGGGAAGGAAACGGGAGACCGTCAACAGGTCACCAGGGCACAACTCCCGCTCTGGTGACCCGTTACGGACCATTCCAGTGGAAACACCGGAATTGCTGAGATCACTCGATGATTAAAGCAACGGGTCGGGAGGACGGCCCCGCATTTGGGCGGCCATCTGCGTGGCCATCGCACTTCGGCCAACTACCGTTCGTGACCGCCCGGCATGACTGGCGGGTGGGTGGCCGGGCAAGGATTCCCGTGAAGGTGTTCGAGTACAGGGGGAATCGACATCGGCACGCGGGCGGGGGCCATGAAGAGTCAGGCTTCGGCGGATCGGCTGAGGCGCACACTGGGGCGGGCGGACCTGCGGGCGGTGCCCGAGTCCCGCAGGGCGCTGCGGGAACTGCTCAGACACTGGGGGACACCGGAGCGCTCCGAGGTCGCGGAGCTGCTCACCAGTGAGCTCGTCACCAACGCGCTCGTCCACACCGACCACGAGGCGGTCCTGACGGCCACCGTCGGGCCCCGCGGACTACGGGTCGAGGTACGGGACTTCGTGGACCGGGAGCCCCGGCCGCGGGTACCGAGCACCGACGACGGCACGCACGGAAGGGGCCTGGTGCTGGTCGAGTCCCTCGCCGACGGATGGGGCGTCAGGAAGCACCGGGTGGGCAAGTCCGTCTGGTTCGAACTCGACGCGGACGCGGCCTGAAGGGTGCGGTCCGCACCCTTCAGGCCGCGTCAGGGCGTCAGCCGAACTGCTGCTCCAGATCCTTGAGCTTGCGCTCCAGGGAGTCCAGGCGTGGCAGGGCCTGGGTGTCGTCCTCGGCGGTGAGGTCGACGGTCTTCGGGTCAGCGCCGGTGCGTACCGGCTGCAGGGAGTGACGCGCGCGGACGGGCAGGGCCTCCGGCGCCGGTATGGCAGGCTCCGCGGAGACCACGTCGGAGTCGCGCTCCACCGTGGGAGCCTCCAGTTCGCGTCCGCCGCCCCGGCCCACGAGACCGCGGTGGCCACGGCTGATCGCCTTCAGCCGGGCCCGCTCCATACGCTGCTGGTCCCGCCTGCGCTGCTTCGCCGCGTCCTTGCGGACCTTGTCCTCGCGTACTTCCTCGACCGCCTCGTCGAGGCTGCGCACGTTCTCCAGCAGCATCAGCGACCAGGCCCCGTACGTCTCCCGGGGGGCGCGGAGCCAGCGGACGATGCGGATCTGCGGCAACGGGCGCGGTACCAGGCCCTGTTCGCGCAGGGCGGCCCGGCGGGTCTGCTTCAGCGCGCGGTCGAACAGGACCGCCGCCGACAGGGACATGCCCGCGAAGAAGTGCGGGGCGCCCGCGTGTCCGAGGCCCCGGGGAGCGTGCACCCAGTTGAACCAGGCCGCGGCGAAGGCGAACGTCCACACGAGTATCCGCGAACCGAGGGCGGCGTCACCGTGGCTGGCCTCGCGCACGGCGAGCACCGAGCAGAACATCGCCGCGCCGTCCAGGCCGAAGGGGACGAGGTACTGCCAGCCGCCGGACAGGCCGAGGTTCTGTTCGCCGAAGCCGACGAGGCCGTGGAAGGAGAGCGCGGCGGCCACCGCCGCACAGCAGAACAGCAGGACGTAGGAGACGGTGCCGTAGAGGGCCTCCTTGCGCCTGCGACGTTCCTCGCTGCGCTCCCACGAGTCGTCCGCACTCGTGCTCTTGACCGAGGAGCGCTTCCCGCGCGCCAGCACCGCCACCGCCGCCAGCATGCCCAGGAGCAGCACGGCGCCCGGAAGCAGCCAGTTCAGCGATATGTCGGTCAGTCTCATCTAAGGGGTCCCTTGCATTGGGATAGGGCGTGTAACGCCCGCCATAGTGGCCCAATCCCAGCGGCCCTCAGGGGGTTTCGGGGCAAGAGGCCGCCAAGGAAGTGCGAGGGGGTGCCCAGGGCGGCGTTCTGCTCGAACTGCCGCGTGAGGGGCGGGAGTTGAGTTCGAATAAGACTACCCGCACGGGTGGTTCCACGGAAAGTTCCCGCGACGGGTGAGGGAATCGTGAAGCCCTTGTGACCTCTGTGGCGTACTCAGCGGATGATCTTACGCGCCGGGCAGGGTGCCGCTGTCCGACGCGGTGTCAACTCGCCTACGCGGCCACGGCGGTGGCCCGCTCGGTCGTCCGCTCAGTCGTCCGCCCGGTGGCGCAGGTGCGCGGGCAGGTGGCGCAGATGTCCTCGGGGCGCAGCGTGTAGAACATGCAGCAGCTGATCCGGTCCCGGGTGGCGGGCGCCGGCTCCCCGTCGGGCCCGGTCGGCCGGCGGAAGGCCGCCGCGCCGACGTACGGCTTGGTCGCGCCCGGCAGCAGCAGGTCCAGCTCCCGCAGTCCCCGCTCCTCCTCGCCGAGCAGCTGGGAGACGTACCGCAGGCTCTCGACGATCTCGTCGGTCGCCATGCCCCACAGGGCCCGGCCGCGACGCCGCATCCGGGGGCCGAAACCGGTCAGCACGGGTTCGAGGTGCTGGGCGACCGCCGCGCGCACCTCCGTCCGCAGTGCCTCCTCGTCGGGCACCACCCGGGCGCCGGGCAGCGCGGCGGCGGGATCGCCGGGCAGGCAGGCGAAGCCGTCGGGCCGTACGGCCATGCGGCCGACGGCGAGGCCGGCGGCGGTGCGGTCGAACGAGACGTGCGTCACGGGGTAGCGCGGCACGCGGCGGTGCAGGAACCACGGCACGGTGATCAGCAGGCAGGCGGGCCAGGCGTAGCGGTGCAGGCCGAAGCTGGCGATCACGTCCGGACGGCCCTGCTGCCCGTAGTCCCGCAGCACCTGGGTGTCGTCCCAGGTGAGGAATCGTTCCAGCTCTGTCCCGCCCTCGGCGAGCTCCGAGGCGGCGACCCAGCCGCCGCCCCGGGGCGCCGCCTCGCCGGTGCCGAGTTCGGTGATCCCCAGGGCGGGGAACGCCTCCGCCAGACGGGCGTACGCGTCCGCGACGGCCGAACCGGGCACGGGCATGGGAGCACCCCTTCACGTCTCGAGCAGCAGGGCAATAAAGGTAAGCCTCACCTTACCGAAGATCGTGGAGATGTGAACTGGCGCCCCTGTGCGCTTATGGTGCTTGACGGACAGGTGACAACCCGCCGTAATGACCTCAAGTACCGAAACGTCCGCAGGAGGACCTTGTGAAGCAGGGCACGCAGGGCTCCGCGGCGCCGGAGGACACGGTGACCGGCCCGGCCGCCATGGGCCGTTTCCGGGTGCCCGTCCAGCCGGCGGACCGGGACGCGGACCGGGAGCGCGACCGGTACGGCCTGCGCGACCGGCCGGACCGTGCCGAGGGCGGCGCCGCGCGCGGTGAGCACACGCACGGCGAACCCGCCCTTCCCAGGCCCCGGGCCGCCGTCCAGCGGTCCTCCGTGCGCGGACAGATCCTCGACGCCCTGCGCACCGCGCTGGTGGCGGGTGACCTGCGGCCCGGCGAGGTGTACTCCGCGCCCGTACTGGCGGAGCGGTTCGGCGTCTCCGCCACGCCCGTGCGGGAGGCCATGCAGCAGCTCACGCTGGAGGGCGCGGTGGAGGTCGTGCCCAACAGGGGGTTCCGGGTCGTCGAACGGGGCGCGCGGGAACTGGCCGAGCTCGCCGAGGTCCGGGCGCTGATCGAGGTTCCGGTGATGATGCGGTTGGCGCGGACCGTGCCGGCCGAGCGCTGGGCGGAACTGCGGCCGCTGGCCGAGGCGACGGTCCGCGCGGCGTCGTCCGGGTGCCGGGCGACGTACGCCGAGGTGGATCGTGCCTTTCACCGCGCGGTGCTCGCCCTTGCCGGGAACGAACAGCTGGTCCGTATCGCCGAGGACCTCCACCGGCGGGCGCAGTGGCCCCTGGCCGGCGGTGCTCCCGGTGCGCGGGGGCGGGCGGAGCTGGTGGCTGACGCCCACGAACACACGGCGCTGTTGGACGCGTTGATCGCGGGCGATTTCGATGTGGTGCGGTCGCTGGTGGGGGAGCACTTCAACGGAACGGTCTGAGGGGGGCGGTCGGGGCGACCGCTGCCGGGTTTCCGCCCCCGCCGCCCCTCCCCGTCCCGTCTCCGGGCCCCCGTTCCCGGGGGCTGCGTCCCGTCCCCGGGCTCCCGTTCCCGGGGGCTGCGTCCCGTCTCCGGGCTCCCGTTCCCGGGGGCTGCGTCCCGTCCCCGGGCCCCCGTCCCGTCTCTGGGCTCCCGTCCCCGGGGGCTGCGTCCCGTCTCTGGGCTCCCGTCCCCGGGGGCCGCGTCCTGTCTCCGGGCTCCCGTCCCCGGGGGCTGCGCCCCGTCCCCGGATCCTCGTCCCGTCCCCGGATCCCCGTCCCGTCCCCGGGCCCTCGCCCCGTTCCCGGGGGCTGAGCCCCGGACCCCCGTCGGCCCTGCGGGCCTCGTCCTCGAACGCCGGACGGGCTGAATTCGCTCCGGGATCGGGCGACGGGCCGAATCCGCTACGCCGTCGCCGTCCCCGGGGTCGGTGGGGTGAGCTGGTGGGCCAGCCAGGTGGGGACGCCGCCCAGGAGGCGGAAGAGGCGGCGGGCCTCCTCGCGGAGGCGGGAGGCCTCCGGTTCGGTTTCCGTGTCGGCGAGGGAGACCAGGGCCGGGGCGGTGCCGACGAGGTAGCCCAGCTCCTCGCGGATGCGCAGGGATTCGGCGAAGCCGTGCCGGGCCTCCGCCAACTCGCCCTCGCGCAGGGCGAGTCCGGCCAGGTGGCGCCAGGTGGCGGAGAGCAGCAGCGGGTCGGCGTGCGCGGTGGCGCCCGCGTGGGCGCGCCGGTACGCGGCCCGCGCCGCCTGCGGCGACCGGGTGAGGTTCTCGGCGATCAGCCCGCGCCGGAAGTCCAGCAGTGCCCGCCCCGCCGCGCCCGGAGCGATCAGCGCCGCCGCCCGGCCGAGCGCGGCCCGCGCCTCGTCGGCACGGTCGCGGACCTGGAACAGCGTGGCGGCGTAGGCCAAGTACCCGCGTTCACAAGCGGCGGCCCCCCGCTCGTCGTCGCTGTGCGCCGCCGCCTCGGCAGCACGCAGCGCGTCCTCGGCCTCCTCCCACCCCGCCTCGGTGTACAGACACCGCTCCACCAGCAGTGACGCCCGCTGCAGCGCCGCGTCTGGGCCGGCCGGCCGGAGCAGCGCGGCGGCGTCGGCCCAGCAGGCACGGGAGCGCAACCGCCACACCGCCGTCTGGAGGGGATCGTCATCGGCGGTCGTTCCGTCACCGGACATGGCGGTATGCGCCACGTTGCCCTCCCCGAGCACGCCATCGAGCTGTTGAGTGGTGGCCGCATCTCAGCACGAACCACCGGGCCCGGCCAAGAGGGTGGGTGAAGGATTTCACAAAGTCCTGGATCACGGGCCCGAATCGCGGGCCCGGGCCCGGACGGATTCAGCTCATCCGCAGCGCGAGGAAGAAGTCCAGCTTGTCCTCCAGGCGGGACAGGTCACGACCCGTCAGCTGTTCGATGCGGCCGACACGGTAGCGCAGCGTGTTGACGTGCAGGTGGAGACGGGACGCGCAGCGGGTCCAGGAGCCGTCGCAGTCGAGGAACGCCTCCAGGGTGGGGATCAGCTCGGCGCGGTGCCGGCGGTCGTAGTCCCGCAGCGGGTCGAGGAGGCGGGCGGTGAAGGCGCGCCGTACGTCGTCGGGGACGAAGGGGAGCAGCAGGACGTGCGAGGCGAGCTCCTGGTGGCCGGCCGCGCAGACCCGGCCCTGGCGGGCCGCGGCCACGCGCCGGGCGTGCCGTGCCTCCTCCAGCGCCCCGCGCAGCCCCTCCGCCGAGTGCACGGCGGCGGAGACGCCGAGGGTGAGCCGGCCGTCACCGTCGAGCCCGGCCGTGAGCGGGTCGCGTACGGATTCGAGCAGCACGTCGGCGAGGATGCCGGTACCGGAGTCGTCGTGCTCGCCGGTCGCCGCGGGCAGCGGTACGAGGGCGATCGCCTCGTCGCCGGTGTGGGCCACCGCGATGCGGTCGGAGTGCTCGGGCCCCGTCGACGCCGGGTCGACCAGGATCTCCTCCAGCAGGGCCCGGGCCACCGGCCCGCCGTCGACCTCCCCGCCGTCCCAGTCGACGCGCGCCACCACGACCTGCCAGTGCGGCGCGGTCCCGAGCCCGGGCAGCAGCACCGGCGCGGCCACCCGCAGCCGCGCCGCGATCTCGGCGGGCGCGGCGCCCGTCTGCACCAGCTCCAGCACCTCCTGCGCGAGCCGGCGCCGCACCGTGCGCGCCGCGTTCCTGCGGTCCCGCTCGACGGCGATCAGCTGGGTGACGCCGTGCAGCAGATCCAGCCGCTCCTCGGCCCAGTCCCCGGCGTCCGCCTCGACCGCCAGCACCCAGTCCGACAGCACCGTCTCGCGCACATCGCGTGGCGCCGGCGCGGAACGCCCGCTGCCGCGCACCGGGAAGAGGCTGTACGTCGTCTGGCCCAGGGTGACCCGGTGCGGGCCGGGCCGGCCGGTGCGGGCGGCCGCCGACTGCTCCGCGGCGAGCCGTGCGCATACGTCGGTGGGCAGCGACGGGCCCGCCGCCTTCGACCCCGCGATCAGCCGGCCCGCGGGCGAGAGCACCCACGCCCGTAGGTCCAGGTCCGAGCCCAGCAGGTCGAGCACGACCTCCGGGCCGCCGCCCGCCGGACCGGAGGTCATCATCCGCCGGTGCCGGTCCACCACGGCCGCCAGGTCACCGGCGCGCTCGCCGGACACCTGCCGTACGACGTGCTCGGTGATGGCCGCGAAGGCCACCGACTCGTGCACCGCGAACAACGGCAGCCGGTGGCGCGCGCAGGCCGTGACCAGGTCGTCCGGCACGTCGCCCAGCTCCGCAGTACCGGCCGCGACGGCGGCCACCCCGGCCTGCGCCAGGATCCGTACGAACGGTTCGGAGTCCGCCGCGTCCCGGCGCCAGGCCAGGCCCGTGAGCACCAGTTCCCCGCCGGAGAGATAGCGGCTGGGGTCTCTCAGGTCGGTGGTCATCACCCCGCGCACACCGCGTTCCAGCTCGTCCTCGCCGCCGAGCAGCCTCAGGCCCAGCGCGTCGGTGTCCAGCAGTGCGCGCAGCCGCATTCTCGTCTCCGTCGTTTCTTGTCTCGATGCCGGCGATGGACCGTGGAGGGATCCTCCGGAGAGGGCCCGTCGGGTGGCTGATCAGCGGTGTCGGCCGTGTCCTGGACCGTGTCCCCTGATTTCCGGAGGAGGGTGGGGAGGTCACAGAGGACCTCCGTTCATACGAATCTACAAGATGCCCTCGCTGGCCAGCCAACTCCTTCATGGTTTCCGTGACTGACCCCGCGGAGCGCACAGCGGTGTACTGGCCGCACTCCGAGTGAACCGCACATGGACGAGCCGGGCCCGCCGCACATGGATTGGCTCGATCCGTACGCCCCACGAGACGAAGAAGGGAGCCGGTCATGGACTTCCTTCGCCCCGCCGGCTGGGAGGAGGCGCTCGCCGCGAAGGCCGAGCACCCCGCCGCTGTGCCGATCGCGGGTGGCACCGACGTGATGGTCGAGATCAACTTCGACCACCGCCGGCCCGAGTACCTCATGGACCTGAACCGCGTCGGCGACCTGTACGAGTGGGAGGTCGGCGAGGACAGCGTACGGCTCGGTGCCTCCGTCCCGTACGCGCAGATCATGGAGCACCTGCGCGCCGAGCTGCCGGGCCTCGCCCTCGCCTCCCACACGGTCGCCTCCCCGCAGATCCGCAACCGCGGCGGCGTCGGCGGCAACCTCGGGACCGCCTCCCCGGCCGGCGACGCCCACCCGGCGCTGCTCGCCGCCGGGGCCGAGGTCGAGGTCGAGTCGGTGCGCGGATCGCGCCGCATCCCCATCGACGCGTTCTACACCGGTGTGAAGCGCAACGCGCTGGCGCCCGACGAGCTGATCCGCGCCGTCCACATCAAGAAGGCCGACGGCCCGCAGCAGTACTCCAAGGTCGGCACCCGCAACGCCATGGTCATCGCCGTGTGCGCCTTCGGCCTCGCCCTGCATCCCGGGACGCGGACGGTGCGGACGGGGATCGGTTCGGCCGCCCCGACGCCCGTCCGGGCCCGGACGGCCGAGGAGTTCCTGAACGCGGCGCTGGAGGAGGGCGGCTTCTGGGACAACGGAAAGGTCATCACCCCGTCCGTCGCGAAGCGGTTCGCCGACCTGTGCGCCGCCGCCTGCAACCCGATCGACGACGTGCGCGGCACCGCGGGCTACCGCCGTCACGCGGTCGGTGTCATGGCCCGCCGCACCCTGACCTGGACCTGGGAGTCGTACCGCGGCGCCCACCGCACCACGGAGGGAGCCGCGTGATGCGACTCGACTTCACCGTCAACGGACGCCCCCAGGAAGCCGACGACGTCTGGGAGGGCGAGTCCCTGCTGTACGTGCTGCGCGAGCGGCTCGGCCTGCCCGGTTCCAAGAACGCCTGCGAGCAGGGCGAGTGCGGGTCGTGCACGGTCCGGCTCGACGGCGTGCCCGTCTGCTCCTGTCTCGTCGCCGCCGGGCAGGTCCAGGGCCGCGAGGTCGTCACCGTGGAGGGCCTGGCGGACCTCGCCGGGCAGCGCTCCCGCGGTACCGGCTCCTGCGGCGGTTCACCGGACGTCACGGGCACCGACTCGCAGACCGGCGAGGGCGGTGCACTGGCCCCGGTCCAGCAGGCGTTTATCGACGCCGGCGCCGTCCAGTGCGGTTTCTGCACGCCGGGCCTGCTGGTCGCCGCCGACGAGATGCTGGAGCGCAACCCCGACCCGACCGACGCGGACATCCGCGAGGCACTGTCGGGCAACCTGTGCCGCTGCACCGGCTACGAGAAGATCATGGACGCGGTCCGCCTGGCGGCCGCCCGCCGGCCCGAGGAGGTCTGAGCATGCCCACGAACGGGATTCCCACCGCCCTCACGCAGGGCTCGGGGACCAGGGGCGGCATCGGCGAGTCCACCCTCCGCCCCGACGGCACCCTCAAGGTCACCGGCGAGTTCGCGTACTCCTCCGACATGTGGCACGAGGACATGCTCTGGGGCCAGATCCTGCGCTCCACCGTCGCCCACGCCGAGATCCTGTCGATCGACACGAGCGAGGCCCTCGCACTTCCCGGCGTGTACGCGGTCATGACGTACGACGACCTGCCGACCGACGTGAGGAACTACGGCCTGGAGATCCAGGACACCCCGGTCCTCGCGCACGGCAAGGTCCGCCACCACGGCGAACCGGTCGCCATCGTCGCCGCCGACCACCCGGAGACCGCCCGTCGCGCCGCAGCCAGGATCAGGGTCGACTACCGCGAGCTCCCCGTGATCACCGACGAGGCATCCGCCCTCGCCCCGGATGCGGTCCTCGTCCACGAGAACCGCGACGACCTCCCCCGGCCTCAGCTCCGTTCGACCGGGGGGACCCCCGTCAGCGGCCACGTCCCGCACCCCAACGTCGTCCACCGCCAGCCCATCGTGCGCGGCGACGTGGAGGCGGCCCGGCGCCGCGCGGACGTCGTCGTCGAGGGCGAGTACACCTTCGGCATGCAGGACCAGGCCTTCCTCGGTCCCGAGTCCGGCCTCGCGGTGCCCGAGGAGGACGGCGGCGTCCACCTCTACATCGCCACCCAGTGGCTCCACTCCGACCTGCGCCAGATCGCGCCCGTGCTCGGCCTGCCCGAGGACAAGGTACGGATGACCCTGGCCGGTGTCGGCGGCGCGTTCGGCGGCCGCGAGGACCTGTCGATGCAGATCCACGCCTGCCTGCTGGCCCTGCGCACCGGCAAACCCGTCAAGATCGTCTACAACCGCTTCGAGTCCTTCTTCGGCCATGTCCACCGCCACCCGGCCAAGCTGTTCTACGAGCACGGGGCCACGGCGGACGGCAGGCTGACCCACGTCAAGTGCCGCATCGTCCTCGACGGCGGCGCGTACGCCTCCGCCTCCCCGGCCGTGGTCGGCAACGCCTCCTCGCTCGGGGTCGGCCCGTACGTCGTCGACGACGTCGAGATCGAGGCGATCGCCCTCTACACCAACAACCCGCCCTGCGGCGCCATGCGCGGCTTCGGCGCGGTCCAGGCGTGCTTCGCGTACGAGGCGCAGATGGACAAGCTGGCGGCACGGCTCGGCATGGACCCGGTGGAGCTGAGGCAGCTCAACGCCATGGAGCAGGGCGCGCTCATGCCCACCGGGCAGCCGGTCGACTCCCCGGCGCCGGTCGCCGAACTCCTGCGCCGCGTCAAGGCGATGCCCATGCCCCCGGAGCGCCAGTGGGAGAGCAGCGAGGGCGTGGACGTGCGCCAGTTGCCGGGCGGCCTGTCCAACACCACGCACGGCGAGGGCGTCGTCCGCGGGGTCGGCTACGCGGTCGGCATCAAGAACGTCGGCTTCTCCGAGGGCTTCGACGACTACTCCACCGCCCGGGTCCGCATGGAGGTGGTCGGCGGTGAGCCGGTCGCCACCGTGCACACCGCGATGGCGGAGGTCGGCCAGGGCGGGGTCACCGTCCACGCGCAGATCGCCCGCACCGAGCTGGGCGTCGACCGGGTGACCATCCATCCCGCCGACACCCGGGTGGGCTCGGCGGGTTCGACCTCGGCGTCCCGGCAGACGTACGTCACCGGCGGCGCGGTCAGGAACGCCTGCGAGCTGGTCCGCGAGCAGGTACTGGAGCTGGGCCGGCGCAGGCTGGGGTCGTACCACCCGGCCTGGGCGAGTGCCGAACTCCTCCTGGAGGGCGGCAAGGTCGTCACCGACGGCGGCGAGGTGCTCGCCGACCTGGTGGACGTCCTCGGCGACGAGGCCGTCGAGACCGAGGAGGAGTGGCGGCACCGGCCGACCGAACCCTTCGACCCGCGCACCGGCCAGGGCAACGGCCACGTCCAGTACTCCTTCGCCGCGCACCGGGCCGTCGTCGAGGTCGACACCGAGCTCGGCCTGGTGAAGGTCATCGAACTGGCCTGCGCGCAGGACGTCGGCAAGGCGCTCAACCCGCTGTCCGTCATCGGCCAGATCCAGGGCGGCACCACCCAGGGGCTGGGTGTGGCGGTCATGGAGGAGATCGTCGTCGACCCGAAGACCGCGAAGGTGCGCAACCCGTCCTTCACGGACTACCTCATCCCCACCATCCTCGACACCCCGACCATCCCCGTCGATGTACTCGAACTCGCCGACGACCACGCCCCCTACGGTCTGCGGGGCGTCGGCGAGGCCCCCACCCTGTCCTCGACCCCGGCGGTCCTGGCGGCCGTCCGTGACGCCACGGGCCTGGAACTGAACAGAACCCCGGTCCGCCCGGAACACCTCACCACCGGGGCTTCGTAACCCCCTGTGCCGCCCCTGCCCACCCGTGCCGCCGGGGCGGCACGGGTGGGCAGGTGGTACCCCCTCCGGGTCCACTTCGCCCTCGCCCCGATCGGGAGCCGGCTGGGCGTGCACTGACGGCTGTGCACAAGCACCTTCCGAGTAAAGGCAGTTGAGGAGACCGAGAGATGCTGGACATCGCCGAGGAGCTGAACCGGTGGGTCGGGCAGGGCCGTGACTTCGCGGTGGCCACCGTGGTGGCGGTCGGCGGCAGCGCGCCCCGCCGGCCCGGGGCCGCGCTCGCGGTGGACGCCGACGGCGCGGCCGTCGGCTCGGTCTCGGGCGGTTGCGTGGAGGGCGCGGTGTACGCGCTGTGCGAGCAGGCGCTGAGGGACGGCGACACCGTCCTGGAGCGCTTCGGCCACAGCGACGAGGACGCCTTCGCCGTGGGTCTGACCTGCGGCGGGGTCATCGACATCCTGGTCACCCCGGTACGGGCGGCGGACCCCGTCCGCCCGCTGCTCGCGTCGGTGCTCGCCGCCGCCGCGCAAGGGGAGGCGGCGGCGGTGGCGCGGATCGTGAAGGGCCCGACGGAGCTGACGGGCCGCGCACTGACGGTCCGCCCGGACGGCTCGTACGAGGGCGGCTTCGGCGCCCACCCGGAACTGGACCGCACGGTCGCCGCCGAGGCGGGCGCCTTCCTGGACGCCGGCCGCACCGGCACCCTGGAGATCGGAGAGCGGGGCTCGCATTGCGGAGCACCGCTCACCCTGCTGATCGAGTCCTCCGTCCCCCCGCCCCGGATGATCGTCTTCGGTGCGGTCGACTTCGCGTCGGCACTGGTCCGGGTGGGCAAGTTCCTCGGCCACCACGTCACGGTGTGCGACGCGCGGCCCGTCTTCGCCACGAAGGCCCGCTTCCCCGAGGCCGACGAGATCGTCGTCGAGTGGCCGCACCGGTACCTGGAGCGCACGTGCGTCGACGCGCGCACGGTGCTGTGCGTCCTGACCCACGACACGAAGTTCGACGTACCGCTGCTGCGGCTCGCGCTGCGGCTGCCGGTGGCGTACGTCGGCGCCATGGGCTCCCGCCGCACCCACCTGGACCGCGACGCCCGCCTGCGCGAAGCCGGCGTGACCGAACCGGAGCTGGCCCGCCTCCGGTCACCGATCGGCCTGGACCTGGGCGCCCGCACCCCGGAGGAGACCGCCCTGTCCATCGCGGCGGAGATCGTCGCCGACCGGCGCGGCGGCAGCGGCGCGCCCCTCACCGGGGCCCGCGCCCCGATCCACCACGACGGCGCGTCCGGGCACGCGGGCCGGGCCGGTCCGGTGGCCTGAGCGCCCCGGAGCCGTCACGCCTGCCGCAGCAGACGGTTCACCGCCCGTCCGAACACCCGGTGGCCCGCCCGTGCCAGTACCGCGTCGCAGAAGGCGGGCAGGAAGCGGACCCGGATGTCCTCCCGCCAGGTCACCCGTGCCCGGCCGCCCGGCCCCGGCCGTACCTCGATCTCCGCCCAGCCGGTGACGGCACGGCCGCGTTTCTCCAGACGGCAGTACCCCGGGGAGCCGCCCTGCGGGGGCCGCCACACCGTCACGTCCATCGGGTCGTCGAAGGAGAGCGGGCCGAGGCCCGTGCGGGCGACGATCCTCGTGCCCTCGCCGGTGGGCGGGGGAGTGGTCACCGTCATCCGGGTCAGCGGGACCACCTCTCCGTGGCGGGGCCACGTCGTGAGTCGGCGCCAGGCCTCGTCGGGGGAGAGGGGCGCCGTGCGCTGGAGCTGGAAGGTGGCCACGGGGGAATCCTAGGAAACCCGCCGGGCCCGTCGGCACCTCCGGGTACGGGTCACCCGCCCGGCCCAGTCCCCGGCTCGGCGATGACGCCGGGAACGGCCGGGACCGTGCCGTCGTGGAGACCGAGGAGCGGGAGGGCCGTCACCGGGCTGTTCGCTCCGGCACGTGCAGCTCGTCGCGGGCCGGTTCTCGCGGCCCGTGACCCCCGTGTCGCTCCACCCGTCCCGATCCGCACGGTTGCCCGCTCCCCGACGTTGATGCATACAGATGTGTACCGGGATGAAACGGTGCGAGTTGTCTCCAAGAGTTTGAGACAGCCGCGGGTGCGGCACCCGCAGCCCCGCAGTACTCACATGCCGCAGGGACGGAGCACACCCCCATGCGCATCCTCGGTACCGACGCCCTGTTCCACGCCCCCGCCGCGCCGCCCGTCGACGGCCGGACGGTGGCGGCGGCCGAGGAGGACGGCCTGCTCGCGATCGGGCCCCGCGCGGTGCGCGGGGGGAGGGCGTCCGGATGACGTCGTACGCCGTCGTGATCCCCACCCTGCTGCGGGACACCCTCGCCGACTGCCTCGCCGCGCTGGCCGCGGCGCACGGGCCGCGCCCCGACGAGATCGTCCTCGTCGACGACCGGCCCGACCCCGATCCCGCGCCCGACGCGTCGGCCCACGCGCTGACCGTCCTCGGTGACCTGCGCGAACGCACCACCACCGTCACCACCGGCGGCGGCCGGGGGCCCGCCGCCGCACGCAACACCGGACTGCGCGCCGTCACCACGCCCTGGGTCGCCTTCCTCGACGACGACGTCCAGGTGGGGCCGCACTGGTGCGCACAGCTCGTCCAGGACCTCGAGGAGGCGTCCCCCGACACCGCCGGGATCCAGGGCGTCATCACCGTGCCGCTGCCCGGCGGGCGCCGCCCCACCGACTGGGAACGCGGCACCGCCGGACTCGCCCGGGCCCGCTGGATCACCGCCGACATGGCCTACCGCACCGAGGCCCTCCGGCAGGTCGGCGGCTTCGACGAACGCTTCCCCCGCGCCTTCCGCGAGGACGCCGACCTCGCGCTGCGCCTCCTCGACGCCGGCTGGCGCATCCGCAAGGGCCGCCGCACCACGCTCCACCCGGTGCGCTCCGCCTCCCGCTGGGCGTCGGTGAAGCAGCAGCGCGGCAACGCCGACGACGCCCTGATGCGGCGGCTGCACGGCCCCGACTGGTGGGACAAGGCGGTCGCGCCGCGCGGCCGGATCCGCCGGCACGCCGCGATCACCGCCGCCGGCGCCGCCGCCTGTGCCCTCGCCGTCGCCGGGCACCGCCGGGCGGCCACCGCCTGCGCGCTCGGCTGGGCCGCCGGAACCGCCGAGTTCGCCCGCGCCCGCATCGTGCCCGGTCCGCGCTCCCGCGACGAGGTGACGACCATGCTGGCCACCAGCGTCGTCATCCCGCCCGCCGCGACCTGGCACCGGCTGGCCGGGGCCTGGCGCCACCGCAACGCCCCGGCCTGGCAGGAAGTGGCCCGATGAGCCCGGTGGAGGCGGTGCTGTTCGACCGCGACGGCACACTGGTCCACGACGTCCCCTACAACGCCGACCCCGACCTGGTACGGCCCGTCGACGGCGCCCGCGAGGCGCTCGACGCGCTCCGGGCCCGCGGTATCCGCACCGGCGTCGTCACCAACCAGTCCGGCATCGCGCGCGGACTGCTCACCGAGGCCGACGCCCGCCGCGTCAACCGGCGCGTCGAGGAACTCCTCGGTCCCTTCGACGTCTGGGCCATGTGCCCGCACGGCCCCGACGACGGCTGCCACTGCCGCAAGCCCCGGCCGGGCATGATCCTCTGGGCCGCCGGACGCATCCGCGCGAACCCGGCCGACTGCGTCGTCATCGGCGACATCGGCGCCGACGTGGAGGCCGCGCGACGCGCCGGTGCCCACGCCATCCTCGTCCCCACGCCGGGTACCCGCCCAGAGGAGACCTCCACCGCTCCCCACGCGGCCCCGGACCTGCCGACGGCGGTACACACGCGCCTCACCACCCCACCCTGGGACCGGCCGGACGCGGGCGCCCGCGGAACCGGGCGCCCGCTGCGGGGGAGGTCCGTGTGAAGGCTCTCGTCACCCGGCTCGACGGCTTCGGCGACGTGCTGCTCGCCGGACCCGCCGTACGGGCCGTCGCCGCCCGCGCCGACACCGTGACCCTGCTGTGCGGGCCGCACGGGGCGCCCGCCGCGCGGCTGTTGCCCGGGGTGGACGAGGTGCTCGTCTGGGACTCGCCGTGGACCGGGTTCCGGCCGCCCGAGGTCAGCCGGGAGGACATCGACGGCATCGTCGACGCCGTCGACGCCGACAGCGCGCTGGTCCTCACCTCCTTCCACCAGTGCCCGCTGCCCACCGCCCTGCTGCTGCGCCTGGCCGGCGTCCGCTTCATCGCCGCCGACAGCGAGGACCACCCCGGCTCCCTCCTCGACGTACGCCACCACCGCGCCCCCCACGCCCACGAGGCCGAGGCCGCGCTCGACCTCGCCGAGGCCGCCGGTTTCCCCCGGGTCGACGACGGACGGCCGCGGGTGCTCCCGCCGCCCGCGACCGGTGCGCTGACCGGCTCGGGGGAAGGGGAGTACGTCGTCGTCCACCCGGGCGCCAGCGTCCCCGCCCGCGCCTGGAGCCCCGGCCGGTGCGCGCAAGCCGTGCGTGAACTCGCCGCCGCCGGACGCCGGGTGGTCGTCACCGGTGGCACGGGGGAGCGGGACCTGACCGCGTACGTCGCCGGCGACCGGGCCGTCGACCTCGGCGGCCGCACCGGAGCCGCCGAACTCGCCGGAGTGCTCGCCGGGGCCGCCTGCGTGGTCACCGGCAACACCGGCCCCGCCCATCTCGCCGCCGCCGTCGACACGCCGGTGGTGTCCCTGTTCGCGCCGGTCGTCCCCGCCGAGCGCTGGCGGCCGTACGGGGTGCCGTACGTCCTGCTCGGCGACCAGGACGCACCGTGCGCCGGGACCCGCGCCCGGCGCTGCCCCGTACCCGGGCATCCCTGCCTGGACACCGTGACCGCGTTCGACGTCGTCGCGGCGGTCGACAAGCTCGTGGAGGTGACATGAGGATCCTGCTGTGGCATGTGCACGGGTCGTGGACCACGGCCTTCGTGCGGGGCCCGCACACCTACGTCGTCCCCGTCACCCCGGACCGCGGACCCGACGGCCTCGGCCGCGCCCGCACCTTCGACTGGCCCGACTCGGTCGTCGAGGTGCCCCCGGAGCGCCTCCGCGACCAGGACATCGATGTCGTCATCCTGCAACGGCCGCACGAACTCGCCCTGGTCGACCGGTGGCTGGGCCGCCGCCCGCCGTTGGTCCACCTGGAGCACAACGCCCCGCACGGCAGCTCGCCCGGGGTACCCGACACCCCGCACCCCGCCGCGGACATCCCCGGCGTCACCCTCGTCCACGTCACCCACTTCAACCGCCTGATGTGGGACGACCGGGGCACCCCCACCACCGTCATCGAGCACGGCATCGTCGACCCCGGACCGCTGTGGACCGGCGAACTCCCGCACGCCGCCGTCGTCGTCAACGAGCCGGTGCGGCGCGGCCGTACCACCGGCACCGACCTGCTGCCGGCCTTCGCCGCCGCCGCGCCCCTCGATGTGTTCGGCATGCGGACCGGGGGCCTGGCCGGCCACCTCGGCCTGCCCCCCGACCGCTGCCGCTCGCACGAACTGACGCAGGCGGAACTGCACGAGGCGCTGGCCCGCCGCAGGGTCTACGTCCACCCCGTGCGCTGGACCTCCCTCGGTCTGTCCCTGCTGGAGGCGATGCACCTCGGCATGCCCGTCGTCGCCCTCGCCACCACCGAGGTCACCGAGGCCGTACCGCCCGGCGCCGGTGTGGTGTCCAACCGCGTCGACGTACTGACCGACGCCGTACGGGACTTCGTCGCCGACCCGGCGCTCGCCCGCCGCACCGGTGAGCGAGCCCGCGCGGCGGTGCTCGCCCGCTACGGGCTGTCCCGCTTCCTGGACGACTGGGAGCGGCTGCTCAAAGAGGTGACCCGATGAGGATCGCCGTGGTGTCCGGTCACGCGAACCCCCTCGCCGCGCTCGGCGGCGCCGGCGGCCGGGCCGGGTGAGGAGCGGGTGTCCACGGCCTCGGGGAGCGGGTCCGGTCCGGCGTCGGGTGGCGCCGGCGCGGTGTCCTCCACGTCCGCACGGCGGGACACCGCCGGCCCGCGGCCACGGCTTCTGGTGCTGCGCGCCCTCGGGCTCGGTGATCTGCTGACCGGGGTTCCCGCGCTGCGGGCGCTGCGGCGGGGGTTTCCCGGGCACGAACTCGTACTGGCGGCGCCCGCCGGGCTCGCGCCGGTCGCCGGGGCCACGGGAGCGGTGGACCGGGTGCTGCCCGCCTCCGCGCCCGGGCGGGCCGTACCCCGCACCCTCGACTGGACCGGCCCACCCCCGGACGTCGCCGTGGACCTGCACGGCAACGGGCCGCCCAGCCACCGCCTGCTGCAGGAGCTGCGCCCCCCGCGGCTGCTGGCGTTCGCGCATCCCGGGACCCCGGAGATCGAGGGCCCGCCCTGGTACGCGGACGAACACGAACGGGACCGCTGGTGCCGGCTGCTCCACTCGTACGGCATCGACGCCGACCCCACCGACCTGCTGCTGCCCCGTCCGGCCACCGCGACCCCCGCCCCCGGCGCCGTCGTCCTGCACCCCGGCGCGGGAGCGCCCGCGCGCCGCTGGCCCGTGGAGCGGTACGCGACCGTCGCGGGAGCCCTGCGCGGGCGCGGGCTGCGGGTGGTGGTCACCGGGGGAGCGGACGAGGACGACCTGGTGGCGCGGCTCGCCGAGGAGGCCCGGCTGCCCGACACCGACGTCCTCGCCGGCGGCCTGCCCTTCGACCGGCTCTCCGCGCTCGTCGCCGACGCCCGCGCCGTCGTCAGCGGCGACACCGGAATCGCCCACCTGGCGGTCGCCCACGCCGTCCCCACCGTCACCCTCTTCGGCCCGGTCCCGCCCGCCCGGTGGGGCCCACCCGCACACCCCCGCCACATCTCCCTGTGGCACGGCCCGGAGGGCGACCCCCACGGCCGCCGTCCCGGCCCGGCCCTCCTGCGCGTCACCCCCGACGAGGTCCTGCGCGCCCTCGCCCGGCTCCCCGGCGGCCGGCCCCCGGCACGGGGGGCCACACCATGACCGCCCCGCCCGCGGATCGCGGACGTGCGCCGTCGGGACCCGCCTCGGCGGGCCGGGAGCGACCGGCAGGTGTTCGCGCGCGGGCCCTCCCGCCCGCGGATCGCGGACATGTGCCGTGGGGGTCCGCTCCCGGCGCGGGGCCGGTCGGCGCAAGGCAGTGCGCAGCCACCGGTCCGTACGACGGTCGCGGCTGAGCGCCCGCCCGATCCCGTCGAGGACGCGCTGTTCGCGATCAGGGAGCCGGCCGGTGGACGCCGTCTCCGCCCCGACGACCGCACGGGCGAGGACGTCCGGGGGCCGCTCCGCCTAACCGGCGCCGGCGCGCGGCGCCAGCACCTCCACCAGCCGGTCCGCCCCGTCCGGCACCCGCCCCTCACGGAACGCGTCACGTATCTGCCGGGCGGCCACCCGGCCCGAGGTCAGACACCAGTCCCACCACCGCTCCAGCCGGCGCGCGTCCAGCCGCTCGGCGGTCAGCAGCGCGGGCCAGCCGCAGGCCCGGGCCTGCGCGGTCACCCTGGCGCCGCCGGCCACCGGGTCCACCGCCAGCACCGGCGTGCCGACCCGCAGTGCCAGCACCAGCCCGTGCAGCCGGTCGGTGACGACGAGGTCGAGCCGGGCCAGCACCGACTGCACCTGCGCCGGCGTCGCGCTCAGATGCCAGTCACGGGTGTCCAGCCGGGTCTCCAGCTCCAGCCGGGCACAGTCCTTCCCGGCCAGCCAGCGCGTCACCTGCTCCGCGACCTGCTCGTGCCGCCGCTGCGGCCCGTACTCCCGCTGCCCGTGGGCGAGGATCACCCCGACCACGGGCCGCGCGGGCACCGCCGGGGCGCGGGCCGCCAGGTCCTCGGACGGCTCGCTGCCGGGGGCGTCCCGCGCCAGTACGCGGTGGAAGCCGGTCACGGCGGCGCCGCCCGGGTCGATCACCGACGTTCCCACCGCGATCCGCACACAGTGCGCGAAGCGCCGGTGCAACTCCTCGACCTGCGGCCCGTGCAGCGGCCCGCACACGAACACCAGGTGCGAGTAGTCACCGGACCGTACGTCGTCGAAGTGCAGCGCCTCCGGCCGGAAACCGGGGCTCCACACGACGTCGTACGCCATCCCGGCGCCCCGCAGCACCTCCTCCACGCGGCGCAGCGCCAGCACGTCCCCGGCGGTCGCCTCCCCGTCCCGGAAGCTGAACCACCCGGTCAGCAGGACCCTTCGCGGCCCCGATCGCTCTCGTCCGTACACAGTGCGCACCGAGTGCCCCGCTCCGGCGGGAGGCAACCGGCCCGGCGGCCGCGCGTCAGCGCGCGCGGGACCGCGGGGCCGGCGTCCGCCGTGCCCGGTGCCGGGCCCGCTCGGCCGCCTCGCGCGCCCCGGCCACCACGTCACGGTGTCCGTCCTTCGTGGGGGAGTCGTGGGAGTCGTTCCGGCCATGGACGCCGGCGCCCGCGCATCGAGGACGGAACCTGTCCGCAAGGGCCGCTAGCGTGCCCGTATGACGAAGACGAAGCGGAGCGCCGCACCCTCGCCGACCGGTGTGCTCGGTGCACGGGCGCTGAACCGGGCCACCCTCGAGCGGCAGCTGTTGCTGCGCCGCTCGCCGATGTCCGCCGAGGACGCGGTCGGGCATCTCCTCGGTCTCCAGGCGCAGAACGTCAAGCCGCCCTACTACGCGCTCGCCGCCCGCCTCGACGGCTTCACACCCCAGGCGCTGTCCCGGCCGATGGCCGGCCGCGCGCTCGCCCGCATCGTCACCATGCGCTCGACCATCCACACCCACACCGCCCGCGACTGCCTCACCCTGCGGCCCCTGGTGCAGTCCGCCCGCGACCGCGAGCTGAACCAGTTCCGCAAGGGGCTCGCGGGCGTCGACCTGGACCGGCTGGCCGCCCTCGCCCGTGAACTCGTCGAGGCCGAACCGCGCACCATGAAGCAGCTGCGCGAGGCCCTGCTGAAGCAGTGGCCCGACGCCGACCCGGGGTCCCTCTCCGTCGCCGCCCGCTGCAAGCTGCCCCTCGTGCAGATCACCCCGCGCGGGCTGTGGGGACGCAGCGGCCAGGTCACGCTCACCACCGCCGAGCACTGGCTGGGCAGGCCCGCCGAGCCGGCGCCCGCGCCGGACGCCACCGTGCTGCGCTACCTCGCCGCCTTCGGACCGGCCTCCGTGAAGGACATGCAGACCTGGGCCGGCCTCACCCGGCTGCGCGAGACCTTCGAACGCCTCCGCCCGGACCTCGTCACCTTCCGCGACGAAGCCGGCGTCGAGCTCTTCGACCTCCCCGACGCGCCCCGCCCCGACCCGGACACCCCGGCCCCGCCGCGGTTCCTGCCCGAGTTCGACAACCTGCTCCTCTCCCACGCCGACCGCACCCGCGTCGTGCCGCCCGAGTACCGGGGCCGCCACTGGCGGGGCAACATCGCCTACCGCACCCTCCTCGTCGACGGGTTCCTGGCGGGGCTGTGGCGGCTGGACGAAGAAGCCCTCGTCATCCAGCCGTTCGGCCGGCTCGGCGGGCGACAGCGGGAAGAGGCCGCCGCGGAGGGGGAGCGGATGCTCCACGTGATGCACCCGGGGACGGCGTACGACATCCGCTTCGGCACCGTACGGGAGTGAACGCGGGCATGGAGAGGGGGCGTTGCGGGCTGCTCGTGGAAGCTCGCAACGCCCCCTGGCTTGCCACCCGAGGGGTACTCAGGAATTCATGGGGGTGTCCCTCACCCGTTGACCTGTGCCGTCACGTCCGCGGAGAACGTGGTCAGCCGGGTGTAGACGCCCGGGTAGCCGGCCGCCGCGCAGCCGTCGCCCCAGGAGGTGATCCCCGCCAGCCGGCCGCCGACCAGCAGCGGACCGCCGCTGTCGCCCTGGCAGGTGTCCACACCGCCCGAGGAGTAACCGGCGCACACCATGTCGCTCTGCACGTACCGGCTGCCGTAGGAGCCGCGGCAGCCGGTGTCGGAGACGGTCGGCACGGTCGCGGTGCGCAGCTGGTTGGAGGAGCCGCCGCCGGAGGAGGTGGTGCCCCAGCCGATGATGCGGGCGGTCGTGCCGGCCGCGTACACCGAGGCGTCGGAGGAGGAGACGTAGGGCGCCGTGGTGTACGGCATCGACGTCGACAGGGTCAGCACGGCCACGTCGTCGCCCCGGGTGACGGTTCTGTAGCCGGGGTGGATCCATATCCTGCTGACTCTGGCGACCGTGCCGTTGGTGCCGTTGAGGTAGGTGCGCCCGCCGACCACGCGCACGCTGCCCGTGGTCTCGCCGACCATGCAGTGCGCGGCCGTGACCACCTTGGTGGGGGAGACGAGGGTGCCGCCGCAGAACTGGTTCTGCGAGGAGTCGGTGATCTGCATCATGAACGGGTACGCCGACGTCGTGGTCGTCGTACCGCCGACGATCGGCTGCGGGGCGGCGAGGGCGGAGGGGGCGGCGATCAGCGCCGTCGCGGCGGCGGCAGCGGTGGCGGCGACGACGGCTGCGGCCTTCTTGGCGCGGGTGAGCCCGGACATGGGTCTCCTCACGGGTTGCCGGTGGGGGGTCGCGCGGGGTGGGGGGTCGAGCACGAGGGCCTCGGGACAGGCCCCCGTGTGCCCGGCGAGCGGCACGCCGTTACGCTACGACCCGGAGCGCGATCGTCCCAATGAGGGAACCCCCTAGGGGAGTTGGGGCAGGGAAAACCCTCGGTCGCCCCGGTGGCGCCCCCGCGGGGCTACTTCGTGCGGCGGCCCGCCGTCAGGCGGACGATGTCGACCCGGGAACGGATGCCCAGCTTGCGGTAGACCCGGGTGAGGGTCGCCTCGACGGTCTTGACGCTGATGAACAGCCGGCCGGCGATCTCCCGGTTGGTGGCGCCCTCCATCACCAGCGCGGCGACCTGCCGTTCCATCGCGGCCAGTCCGTCCAGCGCGCCCGGCGTGGCGGCGGGCACGGTCTCCGCCTCCGTGGGACCGGCGGCCACGGCCCGCTCCACCTGGCGCAGCCACGGCAGCGCGCGGCAGCGCCGGAACAGCCGGGCGGCCTCGTCGTACGCCGCCGGCGCCGGCCCCCGCCCGCGCAGCCGAGCCAGCGCGAAGGCGGCCCGCGCCTCCTCCAGGCCGTACCCCAGCTTGGCGAGCCGCTCCTGCGCCGACGCCAACTGCGTGTGCGCCGCCTGGTGTTCACCGCGTGCCGCGCGCACCAGCGCCTCGGCGCGGTCGAGCACCGCGAGGACACTCGCGCGGTTCAGACGCAGCGCGTGCACCCGGGTGGCGTCGATGAGTTCCTGCGCCTCGCCGGGCTCACCGATCCGCACCAGCGCCTCGGCGAGGTCGCCCTGCCAGCGGCCCCGCGCCGGGTCGCTGATGCCCATGGCCTGCTCCAGCTCCCGCACCCGGCGCAGCGAACGGACCGCTCCCTGCGCGTCCCCCGCCACCGACTGGGCGTAGCCCAGGGCGGCCAGGGCGAGGGAGAGGTACAACTGGTCGCCGTCCACCTCGGCGTGGTCCGCCGCCTCGCGGGCCAGCGTCAGCGCCCGGTCCACGTCCCCGCCCGACGCCTCCGCGAGCGAGGCGAGCATGGCCGAGGCGCTCTCGCCGATCCCGGAGTCCCGGGCCAGCCGCAGGCTCTCGCGGGCCAGGTCCAGGGCCCGGCCGCAGTGCCCGAAACGCAGTTCGGTGTCGGCGAGCAGCCGCGAGAAGTGCACCTCGCTCTCCACCATGCCGCGCCGCCGCGCCTCCCGCAGCAGCGCGGTGATGGCCGTACGGGCCTGAGGCAACTGGTCGCTCATCAGCAGCCAGCGGAATCTCGCCATGGCGGCGCCGTTGTGGTGGCAGGCCACATCGGGGTCCTGGGGCTCCTGGAGCGCCCGCTGGATGGTCGCGGGGGCGTCGGGGTGGCCCATCAGGGTCTCGGTGGACGACTGGAAGGCGAGCGCCATCAGCTCGGTGCGCCGGTCGCCGCCCCGCGCGGCCAGCTCCGCCGCGTGCGCGGCCTCCTGGCGGGACTTGGCGAAGTCGCCGTCCACCACCACCTCCCGCCAGGCCAGCTGGTAGTGGACCAGCGCCAGCAGCCGGGGGTCGTCGCCGGCGTCGGCCAGCACCTGCGGGAACACGGCGTCGACCTCGCCGAGCGCCTGCCCGGCCGCCTCGATGACCACCATCCAGGCCCGCACCCGCTCCGTCGGCACCGTCGCCCGGGTCAGCACCTCGCGGGCGATGTCCCGGGCCAGGTCGGCCTCACCGGCGGTGATCGCGTCCTCGGCGGCCTGCAGCCGCCGCTCGTCGGGGCCCGGCTCGCCGTCGGCCGGGGTGTGCCGGGCGGCGAGCAGCCCGAGCGAGGCGGCGACCGAGGGCGCCCCGCGGTCCCGGGCCAGCGCGGCGGCCTCGGCGAGCCGGGCCGCCACCTGAGGGTCGGGGCCGGTGGCGGCCAGCGCCAGGTGCCGGGCCCGCTCGATGGGGTCGGAGGCCGCCGTGGACAGCGCCGTGTGCACGGCCCGCCGCTCCCGCGCCGGGGCCTCCGCGTACAGGGCGGCCGAGATCAGCGGATGCGCGAACCGCAGCGCCGGCTCCTCCGGGTCCGTCGCCAGCAGCCCCAGCGCGGCGGCCTGCGCCGTCTCCGCCTCGGCGTTCTCCCGGCCGGCCGCGTGCAGCAGCGCCAGGGTGGGGCGGGCGCCCGCACTGGCCACCAGCAGGGTGCGGCGTGCCTCGTCCGACAACATCTCCAGGCGGCTCAGCACCAGGGCCCGCAGCGAGGTCGGCACCGGCAGCGGCTCGCCCGGTCTGGGCCGGGTGGGGCTCTCGGCGAGGGCGCGGCCCAGTTCGAGGGCGAACAGCGGGTTGCCGCCGCTGGTGCGGTGGATGTCACGGGCCGTGGAGCGGGACAGAGCGGTGTAGCCGCGGTGGTCGAGGAGCGCGGACACCTGGGCCCGGGAGAACGGGCCCAGCCGCACCGCGAGCGTGTCCGGCGGGCAGGCGCGCAGGTGACGGTCGTACTCCTCGCCGTCCGTACGCACCGCGCACAGCATCCGCACCGGGCTGTCGCCGAGCCGCCGGGCGGCGAAGCCGAGGAGTTCGGCGCTGGCGGAATCCAGCCACTGGAGGTCGTCGGCGACGATCAGGACCGGCCCCTCGGCGGCCAGCGCCCGCAGCGTGGACAGCACCGCGAGGCGCAGCGCCAGGCCGTCCCGCTGGAGGGTGGACTCGCCGCGCCCGGTGAGCGCCGACTCCAGGGCGGTGCGCTGGGCGGCGGGCAGCCGGACGGAGACCCTGTCGAGGACCAGACCCAACAGATCGGCCAGCGCCAGGAACGGCAGATGGGATTCGGACTCCGTGGCCGAGCAGCGCAACACCGTCCCCGCCGCACCGGCGTTTTCCGCCGCAAGTGCCCGCAGCACGGTCGACTTTCCTATTCCCGCGGGGCCGTGCAGCAGCACGCTGCCCCCACGCGCGAGCTGCTCCCGCGCCTCGGAGTACAGCTCCTCCCGGCCTATGACCAGGTCGGGGCGGCACCTGGCAGACTCCTTGAAGTCCCGTCGCACGGTCACCGCTCCCCTCCGTGTGGCGTGTCCTGGCCAATATTAGGCAACAGGTTCCTTAATTCCGGGCGGACCGTGTAGTGAGGCAAATTACAGCGGGCCGGGCAACGGTAAATCCAAAGTTGTACCGCTGGTAATACCCGTCATGGGAAAACAACGCAAACCTACGGCAACCACCCCGCCCGGCGGGCCGCGACCACGGCCTGCCCCCGGGTCCGCACCCCCAGCTTCCGCATCGCCGACCGCAGGTACGCCTTGACGGTCTCGGCCGTCACCCCCAGCTGCTCCGCGGCCACACTGTTGGTCGCCCCGGCCGCCACACAGGCGAGCACGTCCACCTCCCGGGGCGCGAGCCGCACCGCCGCGGCCGGCGCGGTGTCCGCGGTGAGCAGGGCGCACGCCTGGAGCAGCTCGGCCCGCAGCACGGGGTCCGCGATCCGCGGCGCCAGTGCCCGCAGCGCCGCGTGCGCCTCCCGCACCTGCTCCAGGGCAGCCCCGGAACCACCCGGCACCCCGGACGCCGGGCCCGGCCGGGCGGCCGCCACCAGCGCCGCCGCCTCCTCACGCACCACCAGCGCCTGCTCCACGTCCCGCGCCGCCTGGACCGCCGCGCCGAGCGTACGGTCGCCCAGAGGCTGGGCCGCGCGCAGGGCGCCGTAGAGCACGGCCCGCACCCGGCGCCGTACGACGACGGGCACGGCCACGACGGCGCGCAGGCCCTCGGCGGCGACCGGGACGTCGTACTCGTGGCTGATCTGCCGCGAGACGGAGTAGTCCGTCACCGCGCACGGCCGGGCCAGCGCCACCGCCCTGCCGCCCAGACCGTTGCCCGAGGTCACCGCGAGCGCGCTCAGCGCGGGCGTCGCGGTGCCGCTCAGTTCGCTGATGCGCACCCGCCGCCGGCCGGGCTCCACCAGACCGCCGAAGGCGACCGGCAGCCCGGTCGCGCGCCGCAGCCGGGCCAGCGCCCCGCGGATCTCCACCGCGTCGCCCGTCCCCATCGGGTCAGCTGTCACCTGTTCGCCCCTCCGCCACGGCCTCCGCGCGGGCGCACACCCCCGTTCGGGGGTAGTGAGACACGCATCACGGATTACACGATGGGGAAGAGCCGCCCGGCAATGGTCCGGTACGAGGAGGAGACATGACGACGGCGACGGAGGCGTTCCGCGGGGCCCGGGACTTCCTGCTGGAACACCGCGAGGACTACGCCACCGCCTACCGGGACTTCGCCTGGCCCCGGCCGGAGCGGTTCAACTGGGCGCTCGACTGGTTCGACGTGATCGCGGACGGCAACGACCGCACCGCGCTGCACCTCGTCGAGGAGGACGGCGACGAGACCCGGCTGTCCTTCGCCGCGCTCGCCCGCCGCTCCGACCAGGTCGCCAACTGGCTGCGGCAGCGGGGCGTGGCCGCCGAGGACCGGGTGCTGGTGATGCTCGGCAACCAGACCGAGCTGTGGGAGACCGCCCTGGCCGCGATGAAGCTGCGCGCCGTGGTCATCCCGGCCACCCCGCTGCTCGGCCCCGCCGACCTGCGCGACCGCGTCGGAAGGGGCCGCGTCCGCCATGTGATCGCGCGCGCCGCGGACACCGCGAAGTTCGACGAGGTGCCCGGTGACTACACCCGGATCGCGGTGGGGGAGGGGGCCGCCGGCGGCTGGCTCCCCTACGAGGACGCCCACGGCGCCGCCGAGCACTTCGCGCCCGACGGGCCCACCCTCTCCGACGACCCCCTGATGCTGTACTTCACCTCCGGCACCACCGCCCGCCCCAAGCTGGTCGAGCACACCCACACCTCGTACCCGGTCGGCCATCTGGCGACCATGTACTGGATCGGCCTGGTCCCCGGCGACGTGCACCTCAACATCTCCTCGCCCGGCTGGGCCAAGCACGCCTGGTCCAACCTGTTCGCCCCGTGGAACGCCGAGGCGACCGTCTTCCTGCACAACTACACCCGCTTCGACGCGCCCCGGCTGATGGCCGAGATGGACAGGGCGGGCGTCACCACCTTCTGCGCCCCGCCGACCGTGTGGCGCATGCTCATCCAGTCCGACCTGGGCCGGCTGCGCACCCCGCCCCGCGAGGCCGTCGCCGCCGGTGAGCCGCTCAACCCCGAGGTCGTCGAGCGGGTCAGGCACGCCTGGGGCGTCACCGTCCGGGACGGCTTCGGCCAGACCGAGACCGCCGTACAGGTCTCCAACAGCCCCGGCCAGGTCCTCAGGACCGGCTCCATGGGCCGCCCCAGCCCCGGCTACCGCGTCGAACTCCTCGACCCGGTCTCCGGCGCGCCCGGCGCCGCCGAGGGCGAGATCGCGCTCGACCTCTCCGGCCGCCCGGTGGGCCTGATGACCGGCTACCACGGCGACCCCGACCGTACGGCCGAGGCGATGGCCGGCGGCTACTACCGGACGGGTGACATCGGCTCCCGCGACGAGGACGGATACATCACCTACGTCGGTCGCGCGGACGACGTCTTCAAGGCGAGCGACTACAAGATCAGCCCCTTCGAGCTGGAGAGCGCCCTGCTGGAGCACGAGGCGGTCGCCGAGGCGGCCGTCGTGCCCGCCCCGGACGAGCTGCGGCTGGCCGTCCCCAAGGCGTACATCGTGCTCGCGGAGGGCTGGCAGCCCGGCCCGGACACCGCGAAGGTGCTCTTCGAGCACTCCCGCGAGGTGCTCGCCCCCTACAAGCGCGTCCGCCGCCTGGAGTTCGGTGAACTGCCCAAGACCGTCTCCGGCAAGATCCGCCGCATCGAGCTGCGCGAGGCCACGGCCGCCGGCTCCACCGACGAGTACCGCGAGGAGGACTTCCGGTGACCGCGTCCCTCTCGTACAGCCACGGCACGAGTACGACCCCGCTGCTCGGCGACACCATCGGCGCCAACCTCGGCCGGGCCGTCGCCGCGTGGCCCGACCGCGAGGCCCTGGTCGACGTGGACTCCGGACGGCGCTGGACCTACGCCGAGTTCGGCGCGGCCGTCGACGAGGTGGCGCGCGGACTGCTGGCGAAGGGCGTCGAGACGGGCGACCGGGTGGGGATCTGGGCGGTCAACTGCCCGGAGTGGGTCCTCGTGCAGTACGCCACCGCCCGCATCGGCGTCATCATGGTGAACGTCAACCCGGCCTACCGGGCGCACGAGTTGGAGTACGTGCTCAAGCAGTCCGGGATCTCGCTGCTGGTCTCCTCACTCGCCCACAAGGGCAGCGACTACCGGGCCCTGGTGAACCAAGTGCGGGGAGCCTGCCCCGGCCTGCGGGAGGCCGTCTACATCGGTGACCCGTCCTGGGACGCGCTGACCGAGGGCGCGTCCGCCGTACCGCCGGAGCGACTCGACGTGATCGCCGCCGGGCTGAGCTGCGACGACCCGGTCAACATCCAGTACACCTCGGGCACGACGGGCTTCCCGAAGGGCGCCACGCTCTCCCATCACAACATCCTCAACAACGGCTACTGGGTGGGCCGTACCGTCGGCTACACCGAGCAGGACCGGGTCTGTCTGCCGGTGCCGTTCTACCACTGCTTCGGCATGGTCATGGGCAACCTGGGCGCCACCTCCCACGGCGCCTGCATCGTCGTCCCGGCCCCCTCCTTCGAGCCGAGGGCCACCCTGGAGGCCGTCCAACGGGAGCGCTGCACCTCGCTCTACGGCGTGCCCACCATGTTCATCGCCGAGTTGAACCTGCCCGGCTTCGCGTCGTACGACCTCACCTCGCTGCGCACCGGCATCATGGCGGGCTCGCCGTGCCCGGTGGAGGTGATGAAGCGGGTGGTCACCGAGATGCACATGGAGCAGGTCTCCATCTGCTACGGCATGACCGAGACGTCCCCCGTCTCCCTGCAGACCCGTAGGGACGACGACCTGGAGCACCGCACCGGCACCGTCGGCCGGGTGCTGCCGCACATCGAGGCCAAGGTCGTCGACCCGGCCACCGGGGTGACGCAACCACGCGGAACCGCGGGGGAGTTGTGCACCCGCGGCTACAGCGTGATGCTCGGCTACTGGAACGAGCCCGAGAAGACCGCCGAGGCCGTCGACGCGGGCCGCTGGATGCACACCGGGGACCTCGCGGTGATGCGCGAGGACGGCTACGTGGAGATCGTCGGCCGCATCAAGGACATGATCATCCGGGGCGGGGAGAACGTCTACCCGCGTGAGATCGAGGAGTTCCTCCACGCCCACCCGAAGATCGCGGACGTCCAGGTCGTCGGGATCGCGCACGAGCGGTACGGCGAGGAGGTGCTCGCCTGTGTCGTCCCGCGCGATCCGGCCGACCCGCTCACCCTGGAGGAACTGCGCGCGTTCTGCGCGGACCGCCTCGCCCACTACAAGGTCCCGAGCCGGCTCCAGCTGCTCGACGCCTTCCCGATGACGGTGTCCGGGAAGGTGCGCAAGGTGGAGCTGCGGGAGCGGTACACGGCGGGTTAGCGCGTTGTCAGGGGCGGCCGGGCCGAGGAAACCGGGAAGGTCCTGCTCGCGGGCGAGTCCGACGGTCATCCGGGCGCTCCCGCACGCGTGCCGCCGATACGCGGAACGCCGGCGCGCATGCACACGCGCGGCCACCGGTCGAGCCCGTGTGCGGCCTCCTCGGCGCGGATCCGGCGCAGCCCGGGCGTGAGTTCGGGTTCGGTCAGGGTGCGGAAGCCGAGGCGCGCGTAGTACGGGGCGTTCCACGGGACGTCGGCGAACGTGGTCAGCGTCAGCGCGGTCAGGCCCTGCTCGCGGGCGTGGTCGGCGGCGTGGGCGAGCAGGGCGCGGCCCACGCCCCGGCGGGCGGCGCGCGGGTGGACGGAGACCTGCTCCACGTGGAGCGCGTCGTCGACCGGTTCGGCGATCAGGTACGCGACGGGCCGGTCGTCGTGCGTCTCGGCCGCGACCCAGCAGTGGCCCGCCCGCCGGTAGCGCTCCAGCACGTCCAGGGCGGGCGGGTCGTCGTCCGCGATGTCCGGCATGGCGAGGTCGCGGAACGGGGCGCCGGCGGCCCGCTCGATGTCCTGGAGGGCGGGCAGTTCACCGGGGGCGGCGGGACGGATGCGCATCCGCCGAGTATCCGGCGCTCGTGGCGGGTCCGTCGCCGGGTTTTCAGGCCTCGTGGGCGTCCAGCGCGCCGGCGGGGCCGTTCACCGGCTGCGGGGTGCCGGTGAGGTCGAGCAGGAACAGCGGGACGTCCAACGCGTCGGCGCGGGCCCGCGCCTCCTCGTCGTATCCGGCGACGGAGAAGTACAGGCACGTCGCGGATTCCGCCATCGCCGTCAGCCACAGGCACTCCACGTCCCGCGGGGTCGCCGGAGGCGCCGACGGGTCGACCCGGGCGATCACGCCACGGCCCGTCAGGCCGATCCCGGACGGGGAACACCCCTCGGCGCGGCGGACGTCCTCGTGGCCGAGCCGGCGCAGATACCGCACGGCGGCCGTGACCGCGTCCCGCGCGGTGCGGATCGGCGCGGACGCCCCCGGGCCCGCCACCGGGATCAGCAGCACCGTCCCGCAGGGGCAACCCAGTTCCGGCCGCGGCCACTCGCCACGGAGCCCGCAGTGCCCGCAGTGCACGGTGACCCACTCCTCGTCCCAGGCGCGATGCCCGACCGGACCGGGCACCCCGTCCAGGTCCAGCGGCGGCGTGACGGGCGCGCCGCACGCGCAGGGGTACGACGGTGCCGTGTAGCGGTGCGAGCGCCGACAGGCGGGACAGCGCACCGGCACGCTCTCGGACATGGCCCCACTCCCGTGTTCTCGAGACGGTGCCCATCGTCCTCCACCGGTCCGCCGTGTGTCCGGCACTTGCCCCTCTCTTGACGGGTCAGACCACCGACCCTACATTCATTCCAGATAGCAGAAAATCTTTTCCGTAATACGGAAGTGCTCACCGCGGGGCGCGACGGGAGTGCGCATCCGGCAGCCGAAGCAGGAGTACTCGATGGCTCGAATGACCGCTGCCCGCGCGGCAGTCGAAATCCTCAGGCGCGAGGGCGTCACCGACGCGTTCGGTGTCCCCGGCGCGGCGATCAACCCCTTCTACGCGGCCCTCAAAGCCTCCGGCGGCATCACCCACACCCTCGCCCGCCATGTCGAGGGCGCCTCGCACATGGCCGATGGCTACACCCGCACCCGCCCCGGCAACATCGGTGTGTGCATCGGCACCTCCGGACCGGCCGGCACCGACATGATCACCGGCCTGTACTCCGCCATCGGAGACTCCGTCCCGATCCTGTGCATCACCGGCCAGGCGCCGACCGCCGTGATCCACAAGGAGGACTTCCAGGCCGTCGACATCGCCGCCATCGCGGGGCCGGTCACCAAGACGGCGGTCACCGTCCTGGAGGCCGCGCAGGTCCCCGGCGTCTTCCAGCAGGCATTCCACCTCATGCGCTCCGGCCGGCCCGGCCCCGTCCTGATCGACCTGCCGGTCGACGTGCAGCTGAGGGAGATCGAGTTCGACCCGGACACCTACGAGCCGCTCCCGGTCCACAAACCCGCCGCGAGCCGCGCCCAGATCGAGAAGGCGATCGGCATGCTGAACGCCGCCGAGCGCCCGCTGATCGTTGCGGGTGGCGGGGTCATCAACGCCGACGCGGCCGAACTGCTCCTCCAGTTCGCCGAGTTGACCGGCACTCCGGTCGTGCCGACCCTGATGGGCTGGGGCGTCGTCCCCGACGACCACGAGCTCAACGCCGGCATGGTCGGCCTGCAGACCTCGCACCGCTACGGCAACGCGACCTTCCTGGAGTCCGACTTCGTCCTCGGCATCGGCAACCGCTGGGCCAACCGCCACACCGGAAGACTCGACGTCTACACGGCCGGGCGGACGTTCGTCCACGTCGACGTCGAACCCACCCAGATCGGCCGGATCTTCGGCCCCGACTACGGCATCGCCTCCGACGCGCGCGCCGCGCTGGAGCTGTTCGTCGAGGTGACGAAGGAGCTGAAGGCGGCCGGCGAGCTGCCCGACCGTTCCGAGTGGGCCGCCGCCGCGCAGGAGAAGCGGGCCACGCTCCAGCGCCGTACGCACTTCGACGACGTCCCGATCAAGCCGCAGCGGGTCTACGAGGAGATGAACAAGGCCTTCGGCCCCGAGACCCGGTACGTCTCCACCATCGGTCTCTCACAGATCGCCGGCGCGCAGATGCTGCACGTCCACCGGCCGCGCCACTGGATCAACTGCGGTCAGGCGGGCCCGCTCGGCTGGACCGTCCCGGCCGCGCTCGGCGTGGCGAAGGCCGACCCCGGGGCGCGGGTCGTCGCCCTGTCCGGCGACTACGACTTCCAGTTCATGATCGAGGAACTGGCGGTCGGGGCGCAGCACAAGATCCCGTACGTCCACGTCCTGCTCAACAACGCCTACTTGGGCCTGATCCGGCAGGCGCAGCGGGCGTTCGACATCGACTTCCAGGTCAAGCTGGAGTTCGAGAACATCAACAGCCCGGAGCTGGGCGTCTACGGCGTCGACCACGTCAAGGTCGCCGAGGGGCTGGGCTGCAGGGCGATCCGGGTGACCGACCCGAACGAACTGGGCGCGGCCCTGGAGCAGGCCAAGAAGCTCGCGGCGGAGTTCCGGGTGCCGGTCGTCGTCGAGGTGATCCTGGAACGCGTCACCGACATCTCCATGTCGACGACCAACGACATCGGCGACGTCGTCGAGTTCGAGGAAATCGCGACGGAGCCGGGGCACGCGCCGACGTCGATCAGGACGCTGAAGGTCTGACCCGCGGGCAGGTGTCCCGGGGCGGCCCGTCCAGGGCCGCTCCCGGACGTGCTCACCCCCCGCCCCCGCCGCCGCATCCGCCGCCGCCTCCGCAGCTGAGGGGAGAGCCGCCACTGCCGTAGGTGCCGCCGCCGGGGGAGTGGCGGAGGCCCTTGTCCCCGATCCTGACCCGCTCGGTCAGCCCCGCCCGGAGGGCGAAGCGCGGTACGAGGACACTCAGGGCGGGCTTGCCGTGCAGGGCGACGGCGAGCAGTTTCCTGTCGTCGGGCAGGCCGTGCCTGCTCGACGGCACCGGGAACGCCTTCCGCAGGACGTTCACCCGCCGGCGGGCGGCCCTGGTCGGCCCGAGCGGCGTGGCGCGCAGCATCCCCGCCTCCGCCAGCCCGACCCGCACCTCGGCCAACGCCCAGCGGACGTCCGGGTGCCGCAGCAGCTCCCGTATCTCGGAGGGCTCCTCCAGGCAGTGGTGGACCGCGCTCTCCAGGTACAACGCGCGCACCTCGCTCGTGAGGGCGTCCACCCGCCCCACGGCGACCTCGGCCGCCACGTCCAGCGAAACCCCCGGCGGCGGAAGCGGGGGCAGGGCCCGTCCCGCCTCCCCGTCGACCGCCCGTATCGTGCCCGGCGCGCCCGCCTCGACGGCACCCCGCAGATGCAGGGAGACCACGGCCACCGTGACCGCGGCGCGCGGACCGCCGGCCAGCAGTGCGAGCTCGTGCGGCGTCCCCCGGACGCCTCCGCTGTCGTTCATGGCGTGTCACCTCCGGAACCGGGGCCCGCCGCCCCCGTGCCGGCGGGCCCCGTGTGCCAGGAGTGTGCCCGTCGGTGGCGGTGGCCGAAGCCTTTCGGGCCGCATTCAGAGGTTCATTTGAGGGTGGCGTAGCCGGTGTACGGCCGATGCCGTAGCGGTGCTCAGGCCGTCTCGTGGTGTTCGGACAGCCCCGGCCAGTCGTCGGGGCCGCCGCCCTGCCACTCGATCAGGTCCGTCTCCTCGACATCGGTGACGTACAGGTCGGCCAGCCGCAGGATCTCGCCCACGTCGTCGACGTGCGTGGCGATGCCCAGCGTGTCGTCACCGGAGGTGACCCGCCGCGAGCCGTCCAGGGCCGGGGAGTGCACCACGATGTGCGGATGCTCCGTTGGATGTGCCATGCCCCCAGGCTGCTGCGCACCGGACGGATCCGCACCCCGGACGCGAAGGAGCGCCCGGCCGCGGGACCGTCCGCATCCGGGCGCTGCAGGAGGTACGGGCTCGGGACCGCGGCGGATGCGACGACTGAGGGGCTCCTCCCCTCAGGTCGGAGAAGGAGCCCCGCCGCCCCCACCACCGCACTGGCTCGCATGCCGCCGCGGCGCCCTTGCCGCGCGTACGGACCCGACCTCCCGGCGGAGTCCGTAGGACGGATGCCGGCGCCGCCCGGAGGTCTGTGAGTGGCGCGGGCCGGTCAGACCCGCGCGCCGGACAGCCGCTCGACCGCCCGCAGCAGCGCGGAGTGGTCCAGGCCGCCGTCGCCCTGTGCGCGCAGGCTCGCCACCAGCTGGGCGACCACGGCACCGACGGGCAGTGCCGCGCCGACGGTGCGGGCGGCGTCGGTGACGATGCCCATGTCCTTGTGGTGCAGGTCGATACGGAAGCCCGGCTCGAAGTCCCGGTTCAGGAAGTTGTCCTTCTTGCGGGTCAGCACGGCCGAGCCGGCCAGTCCGCCGTTCAGGACGTCAAGGGCCGCCGTCAGATCGACCCCCGACTTCTCCAGGAAGACCACGGCCTCGGCGCACGCCTGGATGTTGACGGCGACGATCAGCTGGTTGGCGGCCTTCACGGTCTGCCCCGAGCCGTGCGGACCGCACAGCACGACGGTCTTCCCGAGCGTCTCGAAAAGGGGCTTCGCCTCCTCGAAGTCGGCCTGCTCACCGCCGGCCATGATGGACAGCACCGCCTCGATCGCGCCCGCCTCACCGCCCGACACGGGGGCGTCCAGCACCCGGACGCCCTTGTCCTTCGCGGCGGCGGCCAGGTCGACCGAGGTCCCCGGGGTGATCGAGGACATGTCGATCAGCAGGGCACCGGACCGCGCGTTCTCCAGGATGCCGTCGGGACCGTAGGCGATGGCCTCGACCTGCGGGGACGCGGGAACCATCGTGACGATCACGTCGGCGTCCCGCACCGCCTCGGCGACCGAGCCGGCCACGGTGCCGCCGGCGGCGGTCAGCCGGTCCAGCTTCTCCTGTTCCAGGGTGTAGCCGGTGACGTCGTAGCCCGCCTTGACCAGGTTCTCGGACATGGGGGAGCCCATGATGCCGAGGCCGATCCAGGAAACCCTGGGAAGACCGTTCATGCGAGAGCGCCTCTCAGTGCACAGGGGTGTGGTCACGGGGCAGCCAGTCGAAGGCCTCCGCACTCGGGCGGTCGCCCGGCTTGTACTCCAGGCCGACCCGGCCCTCGTATCCGGCCTCGCGCAGCCGGTCCAGCAGGTCCTCCAGCGGGAGCGAGCCGGTGCCGGGGGCGCCGCGGCCGGGGTCGTCGGCGATCTGCACATGACCGGTCCTCCCGGCGTACCGGTCGATCACCGACGGCAGGTCCTCGCCGTTCCTCGCCAGGTGGTACAGGTCCATCAGGAAGCGGGCGTTGCCCAGCCCCGTGGCCGCGTCGACCTTGTCGACGACCCCCACGGCGGCCGGCGCCGACACCAGCGGGTACAGCGGCGACTCGGGCCGGTTCAACGCCTCGATCAGCAGGACCGCGCCGATCCGGTCGGCGGCCCGGGCCGCGAGGACCAGGTTCTCCAGCGCCAGCGCGTCCTGTTCGGCCGGGTCCACGCCGTCGACCCGGTTGCCGTACAGCGCGTTGAGGGCCGTACAGCCGAGGGACTGCGCGAGATCGGCGGCCACGTCGACATTGGCGCGGAACCGCTCCGACTCCTCGCCGGGCACGGACAGCGCGCCCCGGTCGGGGCCGGGCAGCCGGCCGGCGTAGAAGTTCAGGCCGGTGAGCCGTACGCCCGCGTCCTGGATCGCCGTCCGCAGCGCGTCGAGCTCGGACCGCTCGGGTGTGGGGGAGCCGGTCCAGGGCCACCACAGCTCGACCGCGGTGAAGCCGGCCGCGGCGGCTGCCGCCGGGCGCTCCAGCAGCGGGAGTTCCGTGAAGAGGATCGACAGGTTGACGTTGAAGCGCCGGTCTGCGAATCCCATCGGATGCACCCCTCCGGAATTTCGTATAGTGGAAGTTGCTTTCTACTTAATGGAAGGTTGCCGTCGGCCCGCCGGGCTTGTCAAGAGGGCCGGACCGCCGACGGCCTCCGCCCGGCTCCTCCGCGGTCTCCGCCCGGTTTCCCTGCGGTCTCCGCCCGGTTCCTCCGCGGTCCCAAGAACCGCGCCGCGCGTTAGGTTGTGCGCGTGCGATTGAGAGTGGAGTTCACGACCGAGCCCTTCGACCTCGACGAGGCGCCCGCGCACGCGGTGGTGGCGCGGGAGGTCGTCGAGGCGGCCGAACTGGACGCGGTGGACGTCGGACCGTTCGGCAACACCGCCGAGGGCGGCGCCGACGCGGTGCTCGGCGCCGTGGACGCGATGCTGCGCGGGGCGCTGACCGCCGGTGCCACCCGGATCTCGCTCCAGGTCAACGTCGTCGAGGAGGGTGACCGGTGACCGGCACCGGTGACGAGGCCTTCATCGCGGCGGTGAAGCCGCTGGTCGACGCCATGGGCGGCGAGATGGTCCCGCCGGACGAGGCCGGAACCGACGACGTGGTGCTCTCCTGGGAGGGCGCCGGCGTCGTCGCCGTACGGCTGCCGCAGCTCGCGGACTCCCTCGACCACATCCTCGCGGCGCTGGAACGCGGGAAGGGCAGACCGCTCGCGGACCTGGACCGCAGGGCCAAGCAGGAGATCGTGCGTGGTCTGGAGGCGCGCGGCGCCTTCGCCGTGCGGCACGGCGTGGAGACGGTGGCGAGCGCGCTCGGGGTCAGCCGTTTCACCGTCTACAACTACCTCAACCGCGAGAAGGACGCCTGAACCTCCCGGTCGGCGGGTACTCCTCTTCTCCGGCCCGAATTTTCAACAAACTGTTGACGTGTTGTTCGTGACGGCGTTCACTGTCGGCACGTCCGTTCGACACGAAGGCCGCTCGCGGCCACGGAGGCTTCCGTGACGTCGACTTCCACACCCCCGGGCCTGGCCCGCTTCAACGCTCTGGAGGAGCACGCGGCGCTCGCCGCACTCCACGAGGCCTGCGCCTCCACGGCATGGGCCCGGCGACTGCTCGCCGCCCGCCCGTACACCACCGCCGACGACCTGTACGCCGCCAGTGACACCGCCATGGCCGACCTGACCACGGCCGACCTGGAAGAGGCGGTGGCCGGGCACCCGCCGATCGGCCGCCCGAAGCCGGGGGACCCGGCCTCCGCCCGGGAACAGAGCGGCATGGCCGACGCGCCGGAAGGGCTGAAGGCCGAGATGCTCGAACTGAACCTGGCCTACCAGGAGAGGTTCGGCCACGTGTTCCTCGTCTGCGCCGCCGGCCGGACCGGTGAGGAGATGCGTGACGCCGTCAGGGAACGCCTCGGCAACGCGCCGGAGCGGGAGCGCGAGATCGTCCGCACCGAACTGGGGAAGATCAACCGTATCCGGCTGGCCCGTCTCGTCGAAGTCGAAGTCGAAGAGGACTGACACACATGAGCACCGACACCACCGCCTCCGTGTCCACGCACATCCTGGACACCAGCGCCGGCCGCCCCGCCGAGGGCGTCGCCGTCGGCCTCGCCGCCCGCTCGGGGCGGGACGCGGACTGGCGGGCGCTCGGCGGCTCCGCGACCGACGCGGACGGGCGCTGCAAGGACCTGCCGGCCCTGCCGGAGGGGACCACCCACGTACGGCTCGACTTCGCGGTCGAGGCGTACTTCGCCCCATCAGCGAGGAACCGGGCCGAGGCACAGCAGGACGTCCCCGCACATCGGGACGGCGGCGCCGGAGTGTTCTTTCCGGAGGTGGCGATCACGTTCGCCGTCGTACCGGGCGAGCACTACCACGTACCGCTGCTGCTCAACCCGTTCGGCTACTCCGTTTACCGAGGGAGCTAGCGAGTGATGCCGACCATCCTGGGCCAGAACCAGTACGGCAAGGCGGAGAACCGGGTCGTCAGGATCACGAGGGACGGCGCCACCCACCACATCAAGGACCTGAACGTCTCCGTCGCCCTGTCCGGCGACATGGACGAGGTCCACTACTCCGGCTCCAACGCCAACGTCCTGCCGACCGACACCACCAAGAACACCGTGTTCGCCTTCGCCAAGGAGCACGGCATCGAGTCCGCCGAACAGTTCGGCATCCACCTCGCCCGCCACTTCGTCACCTCCCAGGAGCCCATCCACCGGGCGCGCATACGCGTCGAGGAGTACGCCTGGGAGCGGATCGCGACCTCCGGCGCGCACGAGGGCGAGCACTCCTTCGTCCGCAAGGGCCAGGAGACCCGGCTCGCCCAGATCACCTACGACGGTGAGAGGTGGGAGGTCGTATCCGGTCTGAAGGACCTCATGGTGCTCAACTCCACCGACTCCGAGTTCCGGGGCTACGCCAAGGACCCGTACACGACGCTCAAGGAGACCCACGACCGCGTCCTCGCCACCTCGGTCTCCGGCCGCTGGCGGTTCAACTGGACCGGCGACGAGCAGGAGATGCCCGACTGGGAGACGTCCTACGAGGAGACCAGGAAGCACCTGCTCCAGGCCTTCGCCGAGACCTACTCCCTGTCCCTGCAGCAGACGATGTACCAGATGGGCGCGCGGATCATCGACCGCCGCGACGAGATCGACGAGGTCCGCTTCTCCCTCCCCAACAGCCACCACTTCCTGGTGGACCTGGAGCCGTTCGGCCTCGAGAACGACACCGCCGACGGAGCTGTGTACTTCGCCGCAGACCGCCCCTACGGCCTGATCGAGGCCACCGTCCTGCGGGACGGCTGCGAGGCGCGCATCCCGGTGGACCTCACCGACCTCTGACCGCACGGCATTCCGGCGTACTCGAAAAGGACGAACCATGGCAGCAGACCGGCGCATCGTCATCGAGAACTGCGCGATCGCGACCGTCGACGCGAAGGACACCGAGTACGCGTCGGGACACGTCGTCCTCGCCGGCCACCGCATCGAGTCGCTCGGCGCGGGCACGGCCCCCGAGGGCCTGCAGAACGTCGCCCGCAGGATCGACGCCACCGGGCACCTGGTGACCCCCGGACTGGTCAACACCCACCACCACTTCTACCAGTGGATCACCCGGGGCCTGGCCACCGACCACAACCTCTTCGACTGGCTCGTCGCCCTCTACCCGACCTGGGCGCGCATCGACGAGCCGATGGTGCGTGCGGCGGCCCAGGGCTCCCTCGCGATGATGGCCCGCGGCGGCGTCACCACCGCCATGGACCACCACTACGTCTTCCCGCGCGGCACCGGCGACCTGTCCGCCGCCGTCATCGGCGCCGCCCGTGACATGGGCGTCCGCTTCACCCTCGCCCGCGGCTCCATGGACCGCGGCGAGAAGGACGGCGGACTGCCCCCGGACTTCGCCGTCGAGTCCCTCGACGACGCGCTCGCCGCCACCGAGGAGACGGTACGCCGGCACCACGACGCCTCCTTTGACGCCATGACCCAGGTCGCCGTCGCCCCCTGCTCCCCCTTCTCCGTCTCCACCGAACTGATGCGGGAGGGCGCCGAGTTGGCCCGCCGGCTCGGCGTACGCCTGCACACCCACGGCTCGGAGACCGTCGAGGAGGAGAAGTTCTGCCACGAGCTGTTCGGCATGGGCCCGACCGACTACTTCGAGTCCACCGGCTGGCTCGGCGAGGACGTCTGGATGGCGCACTGCGTCCACATGAACGACTCCGACATCGCCGCCTTCGCCCGCACCAGGACGGGAGTCGCCCACTGCCCCTCCTCCAACGCCCGTCTCGCGGCCGGCATAGCCCGCGTCCCCGACCTGCTCGCCGCCGGCGTCCCGGTCGGCCTCGGGGTCGACGGCACGGCGTCCAACGAGTCCGGCGAACTGCACACCGAACTGCGCAACGCCCTGCTCGTCAACCGCCTCGGCGCCCACCGCGAGGCCGCCCTGAACGCCCGGCAGGCGCTGCGCCTGGGTACGTACGGCGGAGCCCAGGTACTGGGTCGGGCGGGGGAGATCGGCTCCCTGGAGCCGGGCAAGCTCGCCGACCTGGTGCTGTGGCGGATGGACACCCTCGCGCACGCCTCCATCGCCGACCCGGTGACCGCGCTGGTCCTTGGCGCGGCGGCCCCGGTCACCGCGTCCTTCGTCAACGGCCGGCAGATCGTGGAGAACGGCCGCCTGCTCACCGCCGACGAGGACGCGATCGCCCGCTCGACCCGCGCCGAGGCGCGGCGGCTGGCGGAGATCGCCGCACGGGGCTGAGCCCTGTCGAAATCTCCGGGCGGGAGGGACGGCTCCCGGCCGGTGACCGTGGATCCAGGGAGGGGCCCACGGCAGCCGTCCCCGGGGCGTATACGCCCCGGAGACGGCCCGGATCGCCCTGGACCCCGGCATCCCCACGGGCGGCGTGACCCGCCCCGGCCGCACGCTACGCAGCCCGGGCCGTCGCAACCTCCTCCCGCAGCCGGGGCAGCATGTCGTGGTAGACGCCCGGGCAGAGCGTCCCGCCGTAGTCCTTGTGGCCGTAGAGCTGTGCGGAGGGGATGCCGTACCGCGCGCACACGTACGCGCACAGGGTGACCAGGACGTCCCACTGGGCGCCCGGCGGCACCGCGCCCGCGTGGTACGCGCCCTCGCACGCGATGCCGATGGCCTGGCTGTTCTGCCCGGAGGTGTGGGAGCCGAGCACGAAGTTCCTCCCGCCGACGAGCGCCTGGAGGCTGCCGTGCCGGCCCTCGGTGATCCAGCCGCCCCGGCTGACCAGGAAGTGATAGCCGGTGTCGACCCAGTTGTTCTTGTCCAGGTGCAGGTCCTGCACCCAGTGGGCGTGCGCGTGCGCCTGGGCACGGGAGAAGTCGGAGGTGTTGGCGCTCACCGTGTGATGGATGACGATCCTGCTCGGCCGGTACTGCAGGACGCCGATGGTCCCCTGCGGGGGACGGGCGTCCCAGGTTCCGGTGGAGTCGATGTCCGGCTCGACGGCCTCGGCGTCGCGCGCGTGCGCGGTGCCGGGCACGGCGGTGGCGGCGGCCAGGCCGGCCGCGCCGGCGAGCAGGAGACGGCGTCGGAGGGTGTTCTCGGGATGCACGATCACTCCTCGGGGACGGAGGCAGGACGGGGGAGGGGAAGGAGCCGGCGACGGACGGCCGCCGGCTCCACCACGTGATCGCGCGTCAGGTGTTGTTGGCGAGCGCGAGCAGCCGGTCGCGGGAGCCGTTGAACTGGTTGCGGTCCACGTTGCCGGAGACGCCGGAGACCGAACCGGTGCTGGTGTACTGCCACACCGTCCAGGTGGGGAAACCGCTCGGGATGGTCGGCGACGACGCGGAGGTCCAGTGCGCCACCCACAGCGGGCTCTTGGCGGACATGCCGGTCCAGTTGCCGGTGCAGGTGTTCCACCAGCTCGCCGTCGTGTAGATGACGACGTCACGGCTCGTGCGCGACTTGTACGTGGTGTAGAAGTCGTTGATCCAGCTGCGCATCTGCGTGGTGGACAGGCCGTAGCACATGGCCCCGTACGGGTTGTGCTCGATGTCCAGGACGCCCGGCAGGGTGAGGTTGTCGCGCGACCAGCCGCCGCCGCTGCTCGCGAAGTAGTTCGCCTGGGTGGCGCCGCTGGAGGCGTTGGGGAGCGCGAAGTGGTACGCGCCCCGGATCACGCCCGCGTGGTACGCGGCGGGATAGTTGCTGTTGAACCGGTCGTCCTTGTAGGCGGTGCCCTCGGTCGCCTTGATCCAGGCGAACTGGATGCCGGCGCCCCGCACCGAGGTCCAGTCGACGGCGCCCTGCCAGTGCGAGACGTCGATGCCCTGGACGCCGCCGGTGGGGGCCAGGGCGCCCGGCGACGGTGCCCCGGCGGCGGTGCCCTCGTGGACGCGGGTGCCCACACCCATGTACGCCTCACCGGGTTCCACGTGGACACGGTCCCGGTCGGGCCCCGGCGCGGCGGTCGCGCCGCCCGCGGTGGTGGCCGTCAGCGCGAGTGCGGCGCCGAGGACGCCGAGCGCCGTGGCCAGCCGTCTGCGGGGGCCGGTTAAGGGGCGGGGGAGAGAGAACATGGGGCTGCCTCCTGACACATGTGGGGATGAGCGAAGGAGGTGACGTCGGCCGCTGCCACCTGGGCAGATCCGTGCTACTTGACGTGCGCGCGTCATTAGTTACGCACGTAGATTCCAGGGCTGTAAAGAGCCTTCGTCGCTCTCTGGTGGTCTGGTCCACTGTAGGAGCGGATGGCCTGGAAACTTGGGAACCGGGCGGCGGAAACTTTCAGCGCGTGAAAATCCGGCTACAGTCCGAACAGGCCCGGGTCCTTCGCCAGGTCCCGGAAGACGTCCTGGGGATTCGGCACGAGCTTGCGCCGCTTGAGGTCCAGCAGGCCGCCCACCGCCGTGATCTCGGCCGCGACCGTGCCGTCGGCCTTGGTGATCGTCTGCTCGATGGTGAAGACCTTGCCGCCGCTCCAGGTGAAGACGCAGCTCACGTCGGCCTCGTCACCGGCGAGCAGTTCCCGCTTGTAGCGGATGGTGGTCTCCAGCGCGACCGGTCCCACGCCCTGGGAGATGAGACCGGACTGGGTGATCCCGGCCTCCTGGAGCAGCGACCAGCGCGCGTGCTCCGCGTAGTTGAGGTACACGGCCTGGTTGAGGTGGCCCTGGACGTCGGTCTCGTATCCGCGCACGGTCACCCGTACGGAGAACGGCTCGTTCACTGCGTCCCCTTCACGCTCGCTCGGTTCGTTGCCCAGCACACCGGCCCTGGCATGATCCTCACACCCGGCGCGGGGAGGCCAGCAGATACCGCGCCCGCGTCTTGGGCTCCGTGTACTCCCCGGCCTGCCAGCCGGCCCCCTCCAGCGTGGCCGCGCAGGCCCGCAGCGCCGCGCCGTCCGGCTCGTACACGGCGACCGCCTCGGGCTGCGGGGTCTCCCGCACCCGGTAGCCGCCGACCCCGGCGTCAGCGCCGGCCGGGCGGTGTCCGGCGGCCTCCAGGGCCAGCGCGGCGGCCTGCACCAGATGTGAGCGCTCCCAGCCGCACGGCCGGTCCGTGGCACCGTCGGGATTGGTCATCCGGCGCAGCTCCAGCATGCCCTGCCAGGCGCCGCGCACCTCCCGGAGCCGGGCCGGCCCGGCCCCGGACGGCGTGTCCTCACCGCCGACGCGGGCGGCGAACACCCCGGTCGCGGCCGGGGCCTCCACCGGCTCGGGCGCCGCCTCCGCCTCTGCCTCCGCCTCGCGCGCCCGATGCCCCGACGGGGTCAGGAAGTGGTCGTGCGGCGGCCTCGGATGCCGGAAGGCGAGCCCGCGCTTCACCAGCGCGGCGAGTTGCGCCGGCGTACCCCTCAGCCGCCCCGTGCCGGGATCGGCGGCGTCGACGAGGCGGCGCTGTGCGGCGGTGAGCGGTCGGGTCATCGGCGTCCGGAGGCGTACGGGAGGAAGGCGGCCCACTGCCGGGGGGTGAGGGCCAGTCGGGGGCCGTGTATGTGCTTCGAGTCGCGTACGTGGACGGTTTCGGGGGCGAAGGCGACCTCCACGCACTCCGGGCCGTCGTTCGTGCTGTAGCTGCTCTTGAACCACTCCAGCGCGGGGCCGCTCCCGGTCGGGCGGTTGGTCATCATGTCTCTCCCAGCAGTTTCTCGATGAAGGCCAGCGACTCACGGGGTGTGAGGGCTTGGGCTCGGATGATGCCATAGCGGATCTCGAGGATCTGGATCTCCTTGAGGTCGGAGAGCAGCCGACTGATCAGCTGTACTTCGATGTGGCCCACGGTGGCCCCCTCCTTCAGCCGCAGCAGTTGAAGCGCCCCCGCGAGCCCCGCGTGGTCTTCGCGGTCCGTGGGCAGCACCTGGATCTCCACGTTCCGCCGGTGACCGACCTCCAACAGGTGTTCGAGCTGCTTCCGCATCACCATTCTGCCCCCGAGCGGGCGGCGCAGCGTCACCTCTTCCTGGACGAAGTTGAAGACCGGCGCGGGCTGTTGGTCGAAGATCTTCTGGCGCGTCAAGCGAGCCTCGACGAGTTCGTCCACCTGCTCCTCGGTGTACGGAGGCCGCCGCATGCCGTAGATGGCCCGCGTGTACTCCGGCGTCTGGAGCAGGCCGTGCACGACGTGATTCGCGTAGGCGCACAGCTCGACCGCCTCTTCCTCCAGCTTGGCCAGATCCCTTACCTTCTTGGGGAACCGGGCCTTCGCCACATCGTTCTTCAGCCCCGAGAGCAGCCCGCCCGCTTCGAGCACCCGGTCCGCCGCCTCCAGGAACTCCTCCGCCGGCGCCCTGCGCCCGCGCTCGACGGACGACACCTGCTCCTCGCTGTACCGGATGGCCGTTGCGAGACCGGCCTGGGTCATGCCCTCCCGCTCCCGGCACATCTTGATCACCCTGCCGACGGTCCGCAGAACGGCCGCCGACTCCTCGTCCGCGCCGTAAGGTTCCACGCTCATGTCCCCACACCTCCATGTGCCACCCGTGCCCAACTCGCCGCCCGTACGGGGCGTCACGCGTCGCGACCCGGACAGACCCGGACAGCATCCGCACAGTCACCCTGAGTACTGACGTCGTTACCGTGAAGAGTGGGGTCGACCGGCCACGCTGAGTGACATGAACGTCGATATCGCCCCGACCGCCGGACACGCGGGCCCCGCCCGCCACTTCGGCATCCGGCTCTCGGCCACCGCCCGCGGCGCGTGCCTGGCCCGTCACCTGTCGGCCGAGCGACTCGCTTCCTGGGGCTGGCCGTACGACAGCGAGGCCAACCGCACGGCGTCCCTGCTGGTGGCCGAACTCGCCGCGAAGCGGCGTGGCAGGGGCGCGGGGGCGTGGCGGTACGCCGCCACGGCGGACCACGTCTCCTTGCTGCGGCGCCGGCTCAGGATCCACCGCACGGACGACCAGTCGACATGGTCCGGGTCGCCCTGGGCCAGAGCGCGGGCGGCCAGCTCGTCGACGGGCGGGAGGATGCGAAAGGCCCATTCGAGGTTGGTGAGGACCGCGCCGTGCCCGGCGCGGACCGTCGACCCGCCGAGTGTCAGCTGCGTGATGTGGTCGTACTCGTCGTCCCTCACCCGGGCCCGGTGCACAGGACCGGACGCGCCCGTCCTGTCCCGTAGTTCGGCCTCCGCGCCCCGCTCGTACCAGCGCCGGGCCCTGGCGAGCAGCTGCTCCCTCTCGGCTTCCGGCAGCCGCAGCCGGGGCTCGCGGCCCAGGACGGCCGTCACCACGGACGGGGAGCCGCCGTCGATCGCCCGCACCAGTGGCGTGGTCCCGTCCGGCAGCCTCCGGTCCGGATCCGCGCCGCCCTCCACCAGCGCGTCCGCCACGGCGTCGTCGTAGGCGGCGACCGCCCGGCACAGCGCCGGCAGCCCGTCGCCGGCGAGCGTGTCCGGATCCGCTCCCGCCTCCAGCAGCCGGGTGACGGCCTCCGCGTCCCCGCTCCCGACCGCCGCCACGAGCGCCTTACCGGGTTCCTTGCAGAAAGCCCCGGCGTTCACGCCGGGGATGAATGCATCTCAGGAGTGCTTTGACGTGCACTTCAGAGCGGACGTTTCTGCTGCTCGATGTATTGACGGATGATCGCCAACGGCGCCCCGCCGCATGACGCGGAGAAGTAGGAGGGCGACCACAGGTGTCCGTGCATGGTGGCGCGGTTGATCCGGCCGGTGAATTCCTGCCGTATCCGGCGAGCGGAGACGCCCTTGAGGCTGTTGACCAGCTTGGAGACGGCGACCTTCGGCGGGTAGTTGATCAGGAGGTGGACGTGATCGCGTTCGCCGTTGAACTCCTTCAGCTCCGCTTCGAAGTCCTCGCACACCTTGCGCATGATCTCTTCGCAGCGCGTCAGCATCTCGTCGTCGAACACTCCGCGCCGGTACTTCGTCACGAAGACCAAGTGCACATGCATCGCCGAAACCACATGCCTGCCACGCCTGTAGTCATTCTGCCCATCCATGAGACCAACCGTAGTAGGATTTTGGTCATGCAGCTCCGCTACAACTACCGG